>JAVYMB010000020.1:0-9568 GCA_038740145.1 Candidatus Norongarragalinales archaeon
GCTATCTTAAGCCACGTGTAAGCTCCTTCTCCAGCAACAGCCTTCACTCGCTCGTGGGGTTCCAACACTAGGCAGACACCTCGCAAAACGAGAACCGCTTTTCCCTCTTTGAAAAACCCGTGAAAACACTGGAGAAAAACTGTGAAGCCGCGCGGGAAAAACGGTTTCCGTGGAAAACCGTTTTTTGATTAAAGCGAAAAGCTTTTTTAAAAGTGTTGTTTACGCTAGCGTTCGGGATTTAGGTATGGGCGATTTTGAAGGTTTTCTTCCTTTTTCTGCGCCGAAACTTCCGCTGATGGGCCGAAAGAAAAAAATCGCGGTTGCCGCGATTGCAGTCGTGCTCGCCGCCGCGTTTTGGTGGGATTTCCTCGTGCCGCATGCAGCGTATTGCGAGAGCGACGCGAACTGCACGCCGGCGAACGCGAGTGAAATGCGCGTTGGAGTGCGTCACCTGTGCGTGAACCACTCGTGCGTCGAGCGGGCGTTCGGCAACCCCGCGAGCGAGAAGTGCGAAGCTGACGGGGGAACCGTGCGCTTCAAAGAAAACGAGAACGGAACGCGCGGAATATGCGTTTTGCCTGACGGCAGCGAGTGCGATGAGTGGCAGTATTTCCGCGGCGAGTGCGGCGCGGTGAATCAAAGCGGTTAAATTTTTTGCAGTGCTCCATTTCAAGCGAAAAGGTTTTTAAATGCATGGCGAGTTAATGTCAGCCTAATTGTTTGAGTGCGCTTTGTGGTGGGCGCGAGTTTCACGGTTTTTCGCTTTTTTTCCAAACGATTTTTTTCACTTCGTTCGAAGAAAAAGAAACGTCAGAAACGAGTTATGCGGAAGTCTGAAAAAAATAGGAGGTTGAAACGCGTGAGCGAGTTAAATAGAAAGAAACACTTTTTAACGCTCCTCGACTGGAGTGAAAGCGAAGTACGGGAAATGCTGCGCCTAGCACTCGACTTGAAGGCGGGGCGCGTGCGTAAGAGTCTTTCGGGAAAAACGCTTGCAATGCTTTTTCAAAAGGCGTCCACGCGAACACGCGTTTCTTTCGAAGCGGGAATGACTCGACTCGGCGGGCATGCGATTTTCCTTGACTTTAGCACGACGCAACTCGGGCGAGGGGAAACGATTGAAGACACGGCGCGAACGCTTTCACGCTACTGTGATGTAGTAATGGCTCGCCTTTACAAGCAAAGCGATTTGGAAGCGCTTGCGGCTGCGTCTTCAATTCCAGTCATTAACGGCCTCACTGAACTATACCATCCTTGCCAAACAATGGCGGACATGCTCACTGTAATCGAAAAGAAAAAAGAGATTGACGGACTCAAAGTAGTTTTTCTAGGCGACTGCGGCTTCAACATGTTTCACTCGACGGCTATCGGCTTCAGTAAACTTGGGGCTAGAGTCGTTGGCGCTTGCCCGAATGGAGACTACGAACCTAAACCAGTAGTTTGGGCGGCGGCGAAAAAGCAAGCGAAGCACGGTGCTGCATCGCTTTCCATCGAGCGCGATCCAGTGCGCGTCGTAAAAGACGCAGACGTCGTAATCACAGACACTTGGGTAAGCATGGGGCAAGACGCTGAGAAAGAAAAACGCTTGCGGGAACTCGCGCCTTACCAACTCAACTCTGCACTGCTTAAACACGCCAAGAAAGACGCGATCGTGCTGCACTGTCTTCCGGCGCACCGCGGTCAAGAAATCACGGATGACGTCATCGACGGAAGGCAAAGCGTTGTGTTTGACGAGGCGGAGAACCGATTGCACGCGCAAAACGCAGTCATAGTGAAACTGCTGAACGTTTGAGTTAAAAGCTTGGCGTGAATTAGAGAAATCAAAAAGGTGGTTGGCTTGAGTGAGTGGAAGGGGCGCGACATCATAACAATGCGGGAATTCGACCGCAAGGACATCGATGAAGTGCACAAGCGCGCCGACGGATTTTACGAAGCCGCGAAACAAAAAAAGCAACTAAGCGTCCTACGCGGCAAGGTGATGGCGTCTCTATTTTTCGAGCCGAGCACTCGCACTCAAATGAGTTTCGACACTGCAATGGAACGCTTGGGCGGCGAACGCATTGGATTCAACGATCCACAAAAAAGCAGTGTCTTTAAAGGCGAAACGATTGCCGACACGATGAAGATGATGGAGGAATACGCTGACGTAGTCGTCATCCGCCACCCTAACGAAGGCGCCGCGCGCATCGCGGCGGAGGCGTCGAGCGTACCCGTAATCAACGGCGGCGACGGGACAAACCAGCACCCAACGCAAGCGTTGCTTGACACTTACACTATTCGCCGCCTTAAAAAGCGAATTGACGGGCTAACGGTGCTTCTACTCGGGGACTTGCGTTACGGACGCACGATTAAAAGTTTGGCGATTGCGTTGTCGCATTACGACGTGCGCCTGCAATTGTATTCCCCGCCACAACTAAAGCTCGCGCCGTTCGTGATTGACGAAGTCAGCAAGCGTATTCGCGTTGAAGAATTAAGTTCGATGGATTTCTCTCGCGCTGACGTGATTTACGCGACTCGCGTACAGAAAGAACGTTTTCCAGATGAAGAGGAAGCGCGTAAATACGCTTACGTCATAGACGCTGAGAAAATGAAGACTGCAAAGCGCGACGCGATTTTAATGCATCCGTTGCCGCGAGTCGGCGAAATCGCTCCAGAAATCGACGGCGATTCGCGCGCCGCTTATTTCGAGCAAGCATTCAACGGCGTGCCAGTGAGAATGGCGTTGCTTTCAATGGTTTTAGGAAAATAGGGGGGAGGGTTTTAATGGCAATCAAAAAAAAGAAGGCGCTTAAAGAAAATAAAGAAAAAAGTGCGGAAAGCGAGCAAATGATTCGGGTCCGCAAAATCGCTAACGGCACAGTAATAGACCACATTCCGCGGGGTAAAGGCAGTGACGTCTTGCGCTTCCTTGGAATAGACGCGGCGTACAAAGGCGTCGTAACGCTGTTGATGAATGTTCAAAGCAGAAGCATGGAACACAAAGACATAGTTAAAATCGAGGACCGCGAACTCGGCAAGCGCGAACTCGACAAAATCGCGATTTTCGCGCCGACGGCGACAATCAACGTCGTGCGCAACTTCGAGGTAGTGGAAAAGTATAAAGTCAAGGTTCCAGACGCACTCGTCGGCAGCGTCGAGTGCCCCAACCCCACGTGCATTACTCACAAGGAAGGAATTCCGCGCTTGCTCGTCGAACAAAAACAACCGCTCAAGATTCGGTGTGCTTACTGCGAACGCGTTTACAGCGCGGAAGACTTGAAGTATTAAGTCAATTAGTGGCAACAAAGAAGGCGGTAACAAATAAGCGGTTAACGGCGAATTATAGTTCCTGCTTTTCCTTGCAATGCAGACTCTAGCGACGCTACATCCGTAATAATTGCTTCGCGCCCGCCGCCGCCGGTTGCGCCTTCTGCGGCGATTCCTGTTTCAACGAAGTCGCACGCCGCTTCGATTTTCGGCGCCATGCTTCCAGCCGGATATTCTCCGCGCGCGAGGCGCGCGCGCGCTTCCTCGGCAGTCAATTCTCGCAAAGCGCGTTGATTGGGCTTGCCGTAATTCTCGAACACGCACGGCACTTGCGTGGCGATGGCTAAAACGTCTGCGCCGATTTCGCGGCCGAGAACGCAACTAGCAAAATCCTTGTCGACTACTGCTTCAACGCCCCGCAACGCGCCGCCCGACGCGGAGTCGCGGACAACAGGAATTCCTCCGCCGCCGCAAGCGATTACAATTACGCCGCGCTCGACGAGTTCGCGCACGAGAGCGCGCTCAACAATGCTTATTGGTTTCGGAGATGGGACTACTCGACGCCATCCTCGTCCAGCGTCTTCAGCCACGTTCCAACCTTTTTCGCGCGCCAGTTTTTGCGCTTCTTCATGCGAGTAAAAACCGCCTATTGGCTTTGAAGGTTTAGAGAAAGCAACGTCGTTGCGCGAAACGAGGACTTGCGTGATGATGGTGCCGACTGGTTTTTTTATTCCAGCGGCGGCGAGTTCTTGTTGCAGTGTTTGTTGAAGCATGTAACCAATAGTGCCTTGAGTTGCAGCGTCAAGAAAATCGAGGGGAAGCGGCGGCACTTCGCGTTCCGCGAGTTCGTGCGCTCGAAGCATGAACCCGACTTGCGGGCCGTTGCCGTGAGTCACGACGACGCGGTGCCCTGCTTTGATTACGTTGACTATTCCGCGCGCCGCGTTCGCCACGGTTGCGAGTTGCTCGCTCGCCGTGCCTTTTTGTCCTTTCGCTATCAGCGCGTTTCCGCCGAGCGCGACTACTATCGTCTTCACGTTTTAGTTATGCTTGAAGTGGTTTAAAGGAGTTTTGAAGGCGGAGGCGGCTGGAAAAACGGCTCTTCTCCGCCTGAAATAGGAATGCGGCGGGTTTAAAATCCTGTGAAGAGTAACGCAAAACGTGAATTTGCTTGCGGCGATCGCTCTCGGCGTAATTCAAGGAATTACGGAGTGGCTGCCTGTCTCAAGCAGTGGACACCTCGTCCTCGCTCAAAAAATACTCGGCGTCACACCGCCGCTTTTCTTCGATGTCGCCTTGCACGCAGGCACTTTCTTCGCGGCCTTGTGGTTCTTCCGCAAAGACGTCGCGCCACTCGTGCGCGCCGCATGCCGCTTCGACTACCGCAGCAAGCACGGCAAGCTCGCTAAACTCGTTATCGTCACGACGATTCCGACAGCGTTTATCGCCGTCGCTTTCCACGATTTTTTTGCTTTTCTCTTCGCGCGCCCAGATTTCGTAGGCGCCGCGCTCATCGCAACGGGCGTTTGGCTTTTTGCGGCGCACGTCGCGAAACCGCCGCACCACAATTACGCGCACGAAATAAGCAAGCGCAAGGCGTTCGCCATCGGGCTCGCTCAAGGAGTTGCCGTCGCGCCCGGCGTTTCGCGCAGCGGTGCAGTCATCGGTGCGGCGAAACTCTTGGGAGTCAACGCCGTCGAAGCGACGCGTTACTCGTTCCTTGTCGCGCTTCCAGCGATTGCGGGAGCCGCGCTTTACGAAGGCTGGCAGATTTCGACTGTGCAAATCGCGCCAGACGTTTTAACTTACTCGCTTGCCGGCGGGCTCGCGGCGGCAATAGTTGGTTTTTACGCGATGAAGGCGTTGTTGCGCTTTATGAAGCAAAGGCGGCTCGATGTTTTCGCTTGCTACTGCGTCGCAGCAGGCTGCGCAGTGCTGATGCTCGTTTGAAATACACTTTTAAATCTTTTCTGCAAAATACTCCTTCATCTTTACGGTGAAGGTGGTAGGTGGTTGAAGCATGGATGCTAAAACGCGCGCGAAGAAAAAGCGGGAACTTCTTAAAGAGGAAATCAAGCACATTGACTTCAAATCGTTCGATGCGACGCCGATTATCACTGCAATGGATAAAATGAGTTTCACAGCGCGCGACTTGGCGCGTGCGTCGCGCATTTTCGATATGATGTTGCGTGACGACAAATGCACGGTTTTCCTCGCTCTCGCGGGAAGCACGAGCGCAGCGGGATGCATGCAGGTTTACGTTGACTTGGTTAAGCACAATATGGTAGACGCCATCATCGCGACTGGCGCAAGCATCGTAGACATGGATTTCTTTGAAGCGCTGGGGTTCAAGCACTACAAAGGCAGTCCAAACGTTGATGATTCGCTTCTACGCTCGCTTTACATCGACCGCATTTACGATACGTTCATTGATGAAGAACAATTGCAGGAGTGCGACAAAGCAGTGCGGGAAGTCGCTGATTCACTGCCGCCTCGGCCTTACTCGTCGCGCGAATTCATTCGCGAAATGGGGCGTTGGCTCACTTTAAACCCGAAGCGCGCGAAGAAAAAAGATTCGCTGGTGCAAGCGTGCTTCGAACGCGACGTTCCAATATTCTGTCCTGCTTTCTCGGACTCGAGCGCTGGATTCGGGCTCGTTATGCACCAGTGGAACAAGCCGAACGGCGTGCCGCGCGTTTCAATCGACAGCGTCAAAGACTTTCTCGAGTTGACGAAAATCAAGATTGCTTCGCCCGTCAGCGGCTTACTCATGATTGGAGGCGGAGTGCCGAAAAACTTCGTTCAAGATACCGTGGTTTGCGCTGAAGTCCTCGGCAAAGATGTTCCTCCGCACAAATACGCGGTGCAAATCACTGTCGCCGACGTGCGCGACGGCGCGTGCTCTAGTTCCACGTTGAAGGAAGCGAGTTCTTGGGGTAAAGTGCAAACTATTCACGAGCAAATGGTTTACGCTGAAGCGACTAGCGTGTTGCCGCTACTCGCGAGTTACGCGTACCACAAGGGCTCGTGGAAAAAACGCGAGCCGCGGCGCTTCGCGAAAATGCTTGACGCCGAAGTTGATTAAAACCGCGGAAAGCAAAAGCAGCTAAAATCAGCGGCCGATACAATGAAAAAACTTTTTGCACTGTTATTTAACCTTTGGCTTTTCGCTGGTGAATTGTTTGGTTTTTTCAACGCTCAAAAAACAGTTTAAAGAATTTCTTTCAAAGCCTTTCAACAAGTGGCTTGTAATCGCGTTGCTTGTTCTCGGCGTCGCGCTACTAGCGTTCGATGCTGCGCAGCAAACCGCGTCTTTCCAGCGGGCGCAAAACGCTTCCAGCGAAATCATCGTCCACTTTTTTTTCTTACCAACTTGTCCGCACTGCAACGAGCAAAAACCATTCAACGCGCAACTGCAAGCCGAGTATCCTGAAGCGAAATGGGTTTACCACGATGTTTCAAATCCGGAAGAAGCAGCTTTACTCGCAAAAATGGCTGAACAACACGGGCTTGACACGAGCAAGCTCGGCGTTCCCGCGACTTTCTTCAAAAGCAAGGTGATTGTCGGCTTCGACAAGCCAGAAACGACTGGCGTCAAGCTCCGCGAAGCGCTTGAAGACTGCATCGCCGAATGCAAAGCCGCTGGCGGCGCAACGCCGTCAAGCGTTGAAAAAGAATACGCGCCAACCGAAATAGACTTGCCGTTCTTCGGCAAAATTCGTATCGCGGACTACTCGCTGCCAGTACTCGCAGTAGTCCTCGGAATCGTCGACGGCTTCAACCCTTGCGCCATGTGGGTTCTCGTCTACTTGATCGCGCTCGTTATGGAACTCAACGACCGCCGCCGCGTTTGGCTCATCGTGGGTTCGTTCGTCCTAGCTTCCGGCGTTTTATACTTCTTGTTCATGACTGCTTGGCTCAACGCATTTCTTGCAATCGGCTTCTTTCGCCCCGTCACGATTCTCGTCGGCTTGTTCGCGCTCGGCGCTGGAATAACTGGAGTCAAAGAATACTGGGAAATGCGCGGCAAAGCGATTGTGTGCAAAGTTGGTAACGAAGAAGAAAAAGCGAAGACGATGAACCGTGTCAAGGAACTCGTTTCCGCGCCGTTGACGTGGGCAACTCTCGCTGGAATCGTCGCGCTCGCTTTCGTTGTTAATTCAATCGAGTTTGTTTGCTCAAGCGCGATTCCCGCCGTGTTCACTCAAGTCCTCGCTTTAGCGCGACTAGAGTGGTGGCAGCACTACGCGTATATAGCGCTTTACGACTTTTTCTTCATGCTCGACGACTTGATTATTTTCGGGCTCGCGGCGTTCGCGGTTACGCGTTACGGAGTTGGCGAAAAGTACGCGAAGCAATGCAAGCTAATCGGCGGCGCGGTAATGCTCGTTCTCGGCGCCATGATGCTTTTTGCTCCGCAGTTGCTGCGCTGAAAAACGAAGGACGAAACGCGACTCTAAAGCAAGTGCAGACTTAAAGCCATAACAAGCATGCCGAGTATTATTCCGAGAATCGAGGCGTGTCCTTCCTCACAGTTTTCAAAACACAAGGGTAACAATTCGTCAAAGCTAATGAAAACCATTATTCCAGCGACAAAGGCGAGCGCGATGGCTAGCAAAGCCGGTGTCAAAAACGGTGCGATGAATAGAAAAGCCAGCAGCGCCCCAAATGGCTCCGCGAGCCCAGCGGCGAGAGAATACAAGAAGGCTTTGCTTTTGCTGCGCGAAGCGCAGTAAACGGGAACCGCAATCGCTACGCCTTCAGGAAGGTTGTGTATCGCAATAGCGATCGCAAGCGCTACTCCCAATCCAGTGTTGCTGGAAGCACCTAGGAAAACCGCGAGTCCTTCCGGAAAATTGTGGATTGCGATTCCGATCGCCGTGAAAACGCCTGCGAGCATCAAGCGCTGTCGGCGCAGGCGCCAGCCGAAACGACGTCCCTGGCGACTTCCGTGCCACGCTTCACGGCACACGCAATCAGTACGCGCACGCGGCGAATACGTGCCCGCGTTCAAACCAATTTTTTCGCTGAGATAAGCGTGTGGAATGATGAAATCAATCGCGGCTATGACGAGCATTCCGCCGAAAAATGAAGCGTTCGCAGCGATGAATCCCGCTGATGCGACTGCGTCGCCGAGCAACTCGACGAACGAAACGTAAATCATTACGCCTGCGCTTAAGCCGAGCGCGAAGGATAGTTTGCGTTGATAAAAACGCCCGAAAGCGAGCACCAGCGCGCCTCCCACGGCAGTGCAAACGCCAGCTAGAAGCGAGAGCAGCAAAGCGAACGCAGCGTCGAAAAAAAGCATTTAGTTCACGCTTCGAAAAAAGCTTTCAACGCGTACATCAAAATTAATCCTAGCACGAAAACAAGGAAGGCGGCGAGGGCTTTCTTGACGTCTTCTTGCTTGTGCAGTTCCGGCACCAAGTCGCTGCTTGCGATGTAAACGAATCCACCTGCGGCAAACGGGAGAAGGAAGGATTGAATCCATGCAACGCCGCCTGCCACGTAAAAACCAAAGAGCGCCCCAGCGAGCGCCGCAAGCGAAGACAAGAAATTGTAGGCAATGGCTTTTCCCTTCGAGAAGCCTGCGTAAACGAGGACTCCGAAGTCGCTTAATTCCTGGGGGATTTCGTGCGCTACTACTGCGATCATCGTCGTGATTCCGAGTGGCACGCTAGCGATGAAAGACGCGGAGATTATGAGTCCGTCGATAAAGTTGTGCACGGCGTCACCGAAGAGATTCACGTAAGCAAACGAGTGCACGCGGCAGTTTTTCGGGTCGTGGCAGTGGTGCCACTTCACGATTCGCTCGAGGAAAAAGAAGAAGGAAAACGATGCGAGAAACGAGAGAGCGAAGAACTCTGCTCCGTTTGCTTCAACGCTTTCAGGAAGCAGGTGTAGGAAAGCGTCGCCCATCAATACTCCAGCGCTTAAAGCGACGAGGAATACGGCGACTCGTTCAAGCGTCTTTGGTTTAACCCAGAAATAAGCGATGCCGACGAGTGACACTACACAAACCGCTAGGATCGCAGCGAGAATGCTACAAAAAACCATTTCGGGCGGGTTAGGTAATCGTTTTATTAAAGAGTTTCGTAGAAAAAAGGGCGGAGGTAAAAAGGATTATGAAAAAAATGTTTTGGGCATTGGTTTTCTTATTGACGTTTCTCGCTTTTTTTAATGCTGCACAGCCGATTCAAGTGCGCACAAGCGTTTACGTCCTCAATCTGGGAAAATTCGAGGTCAGCACTGGTTCGTACACCATCGATTTTTACTTGAATTTTGAATGCGATTCAGAGTGCAATCCGCAATTCGAGTTCAT
>JAVYMB010000021.1:0-9556 GCA_038740145.1 Candidatus Norongarragalinales archaeon
TAATCAACAACCCGAGTGCAAGCGCGCCAAGTCCTAGTTTGCTTACCATTAAACGCCACCGCCAGACACAACGCGAGCGGCATTAAAAAACCTTGTTTTTTAAGAACGCCGCAGCAAAAATAGTTTTATAGTAGTGAAAAAAGTGAAAGCCAAGATCAACGAAGAAGAAAGCACGATGTGCCTTGAGCCAGAGTCGCTTGAAGACTTGTGGACGGTGTCGCGCCTAGCGCAAGCTGGCGACATCTGCCGAGGCGTTGCGTGGCGCCGCTTTAAAACGCGCGACTTGACTCGCGCGGAAAGCGGCGAGAAAAAAAAGATTCGCGTGGAGTTGCGAATCGAAAACGTGGAATTCGCTGAAGCGGCGAATCGCGTGCGCTTGACCGGCGTCATCCTGCGAGGCGAGCCAGAAGAATTCGCGCCTCTCGGCGAACACCAAACGTTAGACGTGGAAATCGGAACGCGCGTGGAAATTCAAAAACAAAAAATAAGCGTGTTCGAACGCAAAATTCTTGAAAACGCCTTGAAGCGCTCCAAGCGCGTTGATGCATTAATAATCGCGATGGACGACGAGCGCGCGACAATCGCATGCTTGAATTCAAGCGGCGTGCGCTTCGCGTGCGAGTTAGAAAGCGAAGCGAGCAAGCGGCAGCCTAAAACTTATGCAGAGTTGCGGAAAAAATTTTTCAGCGAAATCCTCAAGCAAGTCGAAGCCGCAACTTCGCAAGGAAGCAGCGTCATCGTGGCCGGACCAGGCTTCGCGAAAGACGAATTTCGAAAATACGTGGAGCGCGCCGCGCCAGAAACCGCTAAAAAAATTTTTTTTGAAAACGCAAGCAACGCAGAGCGAGCCGGCGTAAACGAAGTCATCAAGCGAGGAATCGCGCGCAAAATTTTGGGTGAGCAAAAGCAAACTATAGAATGGGAAAAACTCGAGGAATTCAAGAAGAGAATCGCGCGAGGCGGGCTCGCTGTTTACGGCGCCGACGAAGTCAAGCGCGCCGTCGAAGCAGGTGCGGCAAGCGAAGTGCTCGTACTCGACGAAGTACTGCGAAAAAACGAGGCGGCGCAAACAGTGGTAGAAAAAGCTGAGCGCCTCGGCGCAAGCGTTTTCGTTTTCGACTCGCGAAGCGAAGCCGGACGCGAATTCGCTGGCTTCGCGCTAGCATGCTTCATGCGCTACAAGCTATAGTAAACAGGCGCCGTAGGCTACTGCCGGTTAGTCGCTGAAGCGCGTAAAACGCCTGGCTAAGGCATAAACGCCGGCGTGAATGAATCCCTTTGTTTTTCTCGCGCACGGCGATTGTTCCACGAATTGAATGCAAACAATAATATTACGACGAACAACAAGAAGATTACAACGTTGATTGTAGCCAAGAAATAAACAGCAGCCAAGAAAGCCACCGCGGGGATTAAGAACTCGTTAGCTGAAAAAAAACTTGCTTCTTGAGCGAAATAATCTATATCGTAAGCGCCTGCCTTCCCATCAACTTTCACGGGCACTTTAAACACGACTCCGTAGATGCGTCTGACGCGTCGGCAACACGCCGACGCCAGCCCGCGTTAAACGGCGTTGGCGCGGAAGAACGCGAGGGCAAGCATTTTTTAAAAGAGGAAACTCCTCTCAAAGTATTTTTGCTTTACCCCCGCGCCTCCGCGACGCCACAACGGTTTTCCACGAAGCGCAAAAACCAAAAAAAATTGATGCGCAAAAACAGGAAAACCAGAATTTTACAGCGCTACCACCCCACCCAATCTAAGTTTAATTACTATATAAAGTTTTCGTTTTTTAAGTTTTTTGTTAAATTTTTAACAAAATAATCGCTTTAATAAAATAGGTGTTTTAAAATAAAGGTTAATTTTGTTTTTGTGCACTTGTTTTTTTCTTTGGTTAGAAAACTAGGTGAAAATGAAAATATTTATAATTACGAGCACGGTAACGAGTTTAGGCGCGTGATTGGCAGCACTAATAAAAAAACGCGTTTTGCGCCTCGTCAAAGTACGCGCGCGACGCGCGAAAAACGTTGTGGTTGGTGGAAATGGTTTTAAGCGTTTCCGACGTAGTCGCCGATGTCCTTAAAACAATGCATTACTTGAAGCCAGCGATGAAACTCGGCGTAGTGAACTACTCAGCGTTAGCACGCGTAATCCGCCCCATCGTGGAAGAAAAAATTGGTGACGACGTTGAACTCGAGACAATTATAATGGCTATTCGTCGCAACGCAAGCGTTTTCACTCGCGAGCCGGCTCCAACTGTCTTCGACGTCCTTAAAGACAGTAAAGTTGAATTGTGCACGGGCGTGGCGTACGTGAAAGTCAAGCGGAAACCTGGTGTTTACGAACAACTCGTTGATTTAGCGAAAACCGTGAATGCTGAAGAAATGGAAAACGTTTACGTGATTCAACGAACAGACGAGATTTCAATCGTTCTTCCCGAGCACGCGTTCACGAAAGTCGAGCTATTGCCGGCAATTAAGAAAGACCGCTCTATAATCATCGCTAAACGCAGCGGCCTCGCGTTGATTACGGTTACCGAGCCGCCGATAGCGCCAGACGTGCCGGGCGTTTACGCGATGCTTACCTCCCTCCTCTCCGACTCTGGAATAAGCACTTTGACAATGCTCGGCTCTTTCTCGCGAGTTTCATTCTTACTAAAAGATGAAGACGCGCCGACGGCCTACGATAAAATCAATAAACTCATTCGCGAAAGCAAGAAACTAGCCGCTCTCAGCGAAAAACACTGAAAAGCGCTGAAAATACTGATAACGAGAAAAATTATTTTCCGTCGCCAGCGTTTTTTCCTGCTAGAGCAAGCCGCGCGAGAAGCGCTTCTAGCTGTACTCGCTCGTTAGCTCCCTCGCCAATTCGAAAATCGTATTCCCCAACCCGTTCTACTAGCGCGAGCTTCGCCTCGTCGTCCACGTCGAGAGAAACGATTTCGCGGTAAACCTGCGCAATCACGTCTTCCCCGCTCAAGCCGTAACGCATCATCAAGTCATCGAGAAGCGCGCGCGCCTTCAAGAAATCGCCGCGCAGCGCGAGGCGAACCATTTCACCGACTTCCTTAGGCCGCGCGCGGCTCGCGACTTTAAACACTTCGTCTTCCGTGACTTTCTTTTCTCCAAGCCCGCTCGCGCCTTGCAACACGTTGATTGCCTTGCGCGCGTCTCCATCAGCCACGTAAACAACTGCGTCGCGCGCCTTGTCGTCAAGCTTGAGTCCTTCTCCTTCGGCGACGCGGTCCACGATTTTGCGTACTTCGCTTTCGCCTAGCCGCGGAAAACGAAAAACTGCACACCTGCTTTGAATCGGCTCGATGATGCGGCTCGAGTAATTCGCGCTCAACACGAAGCGAGTGTTTCCAGAAAAAGTTTCCATGGTGCGCCGCAACGCTTGCTGCGCTTCGCTAGTCATTGAATCGCACTCGTCGAGGAGAATCAATTTGAACGAAACGTCGCTGAGGGGAAGCGTTCGCGCGAAGTCCTTGATTTTCCCGCGCACCACGTCAATCCCGCGCTCGTCACTCGCATTCAACTCCATAAAGCACTGCGCGATCGCTTCGCCGTACAACTCGTGCGCCATAGCGAGCGCGCACGCTGTTTTTCCACTGCCCGGCGGCCCGCAAAACAACAAGTGAGGCAAATTCTTCGAGCGCACAAAGGCTTCAAGACGCTTCGTTACCGCCTCGTGCCCGATCACGTCGCGCAACTTGCGAGGACGATATTTCTCCACCCACGGAATGAACTCTTTTGACGCCACGCGAAACCAACTCACTAAAACAAAACCGGAAAAGAAGTTACCGTTACGCGCAACTTGTTTTTTAAACCGAGTGCTGGCTTTAACTCTTTCGTTGCAAGCCATCAGCGCGTTCGACTTCGTCGTGTCCAGGGCAAAGCAAGCGCCAATCAAGACGCCTTATTTTTTCGAGCGACGCCTCCATTTGCGCTTCGTCGCCACCTTCAAAATCCGTTCTTCCGCGCCCTCCGCTTGCAAACAACACGTCTCCACTGAACAAAATTTTTTTCCGCGCCTCCCAAAAACAAACGCTTCCAGGCGAATGTCCTGGAGTGCGCAGAATCTCTAAAACCACGCCGTAAAGTTTAATGAAGTTGCCTTCAAGCGGCGTAAAGCGGCGGCGCTCGGCTTCAGGAATCAAGAAAAAGTCTTCTTTCGCGAGGAAAACCGGCGTTTCGTTTGGCAAGGCATTGATGCCTCCAACGTGGTCGAAATGCCCATGCGTACAGTAAACCGCTTTCACGCGTCCGCCTAATTCCTTCAACGCGACGCGCAAATCATTTTTAGTGCGTTCACTCGAATTACCGCAATCAATTAATACTAGTTCGTCGCCGCCGCCCACTCTGCTTTTCAAGAAAAAACAGTTTGACGAAATGTCGCTCGCCGACTCCCAACCACGCAAAAAGAAAACGTTTGGCGTTATTTCTTCAAGCAAAAAACCACCAGTTGGAAAGCCGACCGCGGAAAGCGTTCAAGCAGCCAAAAACTCTTTGCGCTTGCGCGACGACGTCCAACACGACTTGCAAATCACTAGGCGCCGCGTTTTCGAAGCGTTCTTGCTGCTCTTTTGGCATTGCCGGCAAACGCGCTCGCCGCAGTAATCGCAAGGCTCGAAGTAGTAATGCGGCTTGCCGCACCTGTCACACTTCGACGACTCTTTATGCTTAGGCATTTCCAGCGCCGTTGTTTAAAGGTTAGATTGAAAAGTAAACAGTTATGACGCCCCGTTTATTTAAAGGCTTTCAAGCCGCGCTTCGTCCAAGGGCTAACTGATTTGAAACTAAAACAGGGCGAGTTTGTTTTGCGGCGCCACCTTGTTTTGCGCGGGCAGAAACTCGCGGTTTAGCTTCCACCGCTTCGGCAATCAGTTGGTTTTCTTCCAGGCGCCGCAAATAAGGTTCGCGCACTCGTTCGAACAATCGAACTACGAATTCTTCAGTATTCCAAGCTTTCGCCGCCTCTTCTTTTTGACGTTGGCGGTGCTTGTGAAAAACATCTGGCGACAAACGTTCCACAAGAAAATCTAAACCACCGGGAGCTTCAGCGGGATAGATTTCGTCTAACCGAGTCAAAACTCGCAGCGAAGGCACGACCCAAGCAAAAGACTGCAGTTTGTGGTCGAGTTGCTTGCCTAAAACCCTGCATTTCGCCCGCACTTCTTCAATAGAATCCTTCACGAAAAGCGTTACCGACGCCTTCTTGTAAAGATACGGTTCCTTCGGCTCGCTTTCAGGACGCAAAGCAGGCGGCAAGTAAACGAACGTGAGCCCAGTTCGCTCGCTGTGCTCCACGTCTCCAGTCCTAAGCCAATCGTAGCCTTGCAACCCTGAACCAATTTCTTCGCTTATTTTCGGGTTTAAACGCTTCGCCGCCCACTGTGTGAGCGCGTCAATGCCCCGTTCTTTCTCGTGCCCTACTTTCACTCCGCGCAACGTGAGCGTCGCCGCGATTTCGTTGAGCGCGTAATCCGTGAGTTTAAGAAGTTCACGACGATAGGCAATGCTGTTAGAAACCCTCGCCCAAACACGCTTTAAACCGCGAGTTCTTTCCACGCCTTTCTCTCGCGCTACTCGCGCAGCGACCTGCTTCTTTAATCCAGGGGGAATCAACGCTAAAAGCTTTGAAACGAAAGAAGGGTTTACCGCGCGCAGTCTTTTCAGGCGAGCGAGGTTTCGCTGGAAAACACGGTCTTGCGCCAAATCGCTCCAAGTCATTATTCGCAAACGGTTTGGCGGAATGTTGAACGCTTCCCGCAACGCTTCAAGCGCAGCGATTTTGTTTTTACTTTCGTCGTGTACTTTCCGCCACGCTTCCTCGAAACTCTCGCCATGAACCGCCACACGCATTCGCACGGCTGGCGCGTCGGCCAATAAAATAGTGCTACGCTCGAAACACTCCGCCATGTGAAGCGCGTACAAAAGCAAGTCGAGCGTCGGCTGCTTTCCAGGAGTCTGACTCAAACTCATGCCGATGCCCATGTGTGCTTCGCGAACGCCGCTTAAAGGAAAATCCATTCGCGGATGACTGGACGCGCTGCTGTATCTAAGCGCATTCGCGGCGTACAAACGGTTCATGTAGCGAGCACGCACAACGGGCACGAGTAAATTCTTGCGGCGCGCGTGTTATTAAACTTTTTATTCCGGAAAGAAAGTCATTTTTTCTTCGCTTAACAAGCGGTAGTGCTCGAAAGACTCGACGGCGCTTGGAAACGCTTTGCGAAACGCTTCTATTTTCGCTAAGAGTTCCTGCAAGTTTCGAACGTGAAATTCTACTTCAACGTCAGCGCCGCCAATCGTTTCATTCACTTGATAAGCGTTGGCGTCTTGCTGGAAATACTCGCGCACTTTCACTCTGTCCAGCGCACGCGACAGAGAAAAATCCACTTTGTAAAATTCGTAACCGAGTTTTTCAACGTCGATGAGCGCGCGGTAGCCTTGAATCACGCCCTTCTCACGCAAGGCCTTCAATCTATTAGCTACGATTTCAGCTGACACGCCGGCTTCCTCAGCGATTTTCACTGCTTCAAGCCGTGAGTTGCGAGAAATCGCTCTCAAAACGCGTAAATCCGTTTCGTCGACTTCAACGACAGCATCGCCGCCGATTACGCGAGGCGCTTCGCTCCCCCGACTACCAACCAAGTACGCTTTCGAGAAATGGTAGACCGGCGAGTAAATCGCGACGCGAGATTCCGCAATGAATTCCTTAAACTCGGATTCAAACGCGCGCCAAAAAGCATGGTAATCGCCGTGCTTCCGAACGCTCAAGCCAAGAGCTAAATCCGCTGGACCAGCCAAACGCACTATCGCGGTAACCGCTTTCTCTGCCTTCAAAAAGCTAATCATTCGACGGACAACTAGTTCATCCGCGCGGCGCAAGCTAATGTAAGTGCGCAACTGCAGAAAGCCAAGGCGCGACGAGTCAATCAACGCGCAGTAACCCTTGACCACGCCGGCTGCTTCAAGCCGCTTCAAGCGATACGCGGCTCGTTGCTTAGAAACCCCTATTTTCGTTGCGAGACGCGCCAACGATTGACGGCAATCCACATCAAGCTCGTAAAGCAACTTGTAGTCGCGCGAATCCAGTCTAAGCTTGAAAACGCCTTCAACTACATCAAAAACCTGCGTTTTTCCCTTATCGTCAGCAGGCTCCAAAAAAGCACCTCCTCGTTTTTTCAAATTTATTTTTTACTAAACTAATAAATAAATAAATATTTTTCGTTTTTGTCAAAAAAAATTAAAGAAATATTTAACTATTTTGTTTGTGTAACTACTAAAAAGAAGTAACAAAATAAGTAACAACTATAGACAGGGGGTTGGCTGGCGTGAAGTATCTCGATGATTTGCTGCGGCGCAATCCAATCGGCGTCTGGCACGCAATGCCTGAAGCCGAAGAGTTGGATTACTCTGGAAAACCTCACAACCGTGGACTCGGTCGCATCGATGGCTCAGCGTTGTGGCGCGTGGGAACGCGCAAAGAAATCATCGAGTGGTACAAACACACTATGAACGGCGTCTACAAAAACCTTATTCTCGCAGGCTTCTTTCTCGTAGCCGCGTTAGTTTGCTTTTCATTGTTTACTACTACTAAAGACGTTGTTTACGCTCTTGCAGCAGTGTTTTTCGCTGCGTTTTGTTCTCGCCACTACACTAAAGCGTGGGGAGGCTACGCCGGCGGGTGGAGTGATTACGAACTAGATCCAGTTCAAGTCAGCGCGCAGAGTTCTTACGTGATCAAAAATGGCTTCGGGTTAATGTAAAGTTTTCAAAGAAAAAAGAGAGTGAAGTGAATGTACGAACCGTATACGTTTTCAATGTTTTTGCGCCACTACGCGCCTGGCTTTCGGCGCCTCGGCGAACCAATCAAAGTACGCGACGCGTACGGCCCGCAGCACATTCGCGATAAAAAGTTTACGCTGGCGAAGACGAAAGACGAAATCGTTGAAGAATACTCGCTCGTGCTGCAAACGACTTACAAGCGCACGGCATTAGGAGTCGCCGCTTGGATGGTCGGCGCTTGGGCGTTGTTGCAAGTAGTCGCCACTGGAAGCGACTTTTACTTAATGCTCGCGATGGTTGGAATCGCTTGGGGTTCTTACAAGTTTTGGCACGCTGGCGCCGCTTACTCGAATTACCAAGAATTCGAGTTGCGCCCGATTCTCGTCCCAATCGAAGACGTGCGCGAGCCCAGCATGACGCCGCACTGGTTGACTGGCAAGCCGAAGCCGACAATCGAGGTCGCGAAAGTAGTCGAACGCAAGAAAAAAATAGTTAAAGCATCAAAAAGCGGTGAACCCCAAAATTGAAGGCGCTTGACGCAGTAATCATTCTAGCCGTGATCGCAATCGACGACTTGCGCAACGCGATCACAGGGTTTCTCGCGAGCGCCGACGTCAGCGTGCTCGTAGTCTTGCTGTTGCTGGTCTGCATCGCGAGAAAACACCAAGACAAAATCACTCGCGCGCTCTCTATTGATTTTTTGGCGGCGCCACTCAAGAAACTCAAGCTCGCCTAGCGCTTTTTTGCGCTAGCGTTTAAAAGCCACGGCGCTGAAGCGAGAGCGGACGCCAACCTTGAAACGCAACGCGCTTAAAGCGCCCGCGACTAAACTTTTTTTGATTTTGAAATGAGAAACCGCGTTTTCTTAAAGACTTTCGGGTGCACCCTCAATCAAGCTGACGGCGAACTCCTCGCCGCCTTAATAAAACAAAAAGGTTACCGCTTGGTTTCCACTGAATCCCGAGCCCAAGCAGTAATCGTTAATTCGTGCGGCGTAAAAAAAGCTACTGAAGATAAAATATGTGCGTACCTAGAAAAAATCTCGTCGCTGCGCCCCAGTCGCAAAATCATAGTGTGCGGCTGCCTTCCAGCGATAAACCTTCGCAGGGTAAAGCAAGCCGCTCCAAACGCGTTTGTATTCGGCGCTGCTTCGCCAGAAAAAGTCGTTAAAGCATTAAGCCAAGCCAAGCCAACTACCGACTTGAAGGGAAGCCAAGCACTGGCAATCAAGTGCCGCAAAAAAACATTAGTTAGACACGGCTTGATTGCGAAAATTCCAATCGCGTACGGTTGCTTGGGCGAATGCGCTTTTTGCGGCGTGCGCGCAGCCCGCGGCGCGCTGGTTAGCGTTCCCTTGCGCGAAGTCGTCGAAGAAGTGAAGGCAGCTGTAGCCGCAGGCGCGTTGGAAATTCGTTTGACTGCGCAAGATGCGGGTTGCTGGGGTTTTGACTTGAAGCCGCGCCGAAGCCTAGTTGAATTACTCGCGGCTATTAACGCACTGCCAGGCGATTTTTTGTGCCGCGTTGGAATGATGAATCCCGAGCACGCGCTCCGCCTTATGCCGAAACTCGCTGAACAAATCGCGGGGCCGAGAATGTTTAAATTCGTTCACTTGCCGCTTCAAAGCGGTTCGGACAAAGTCCTCAAAGCCATAAACCGCAAATACACAATCAAGCAATTCAAAGCAGTGGTTAAAGAATTTCGGCGCCGCGTGCCTGAAATTCGCTTTGCGACGGACGTCATTGTGGGCTTTCCAACTGAAACCGAAG
>JAVYMB010000022.1:0-9540 GCA_038740145.1 Candidatus Norongarragalinales archaeon
AACACGGTTAGCCACGGAAACAGGGTTGGCTCTTGAAAAATCATTATTCGCGTTGGACCTGCACCCATTATTTCTTCGCCGTCGTACAATACTCTGCCTTCGTCGGGAAAATCGAATCCTGCAATCAAGTTGAGCAGGGTAGTCTTGCCGCACCCGCTGGGACCGACTATGCACAAGAATTCGCCTTCGCGCACGACTAAATTTATGTTTTCGAGAGCGTGAGTAAGCCTTTTTTTCGTTTTGAATGTTTTGCATACGTTTTCGAAAACTATTTTCGGCTTCTTTTTGCCGTAATTGCTTTGGGTCCGATTCACTTCAAACCGCCTTAAAGAAAAAACAAACGCAAAAACAAAAAACCAAAATAAAACCAAGCGAACGACGCAGGCTTGTTTTAAAATCCTTCAAAGGTTTTAATTGATTTGCGCCAAGCCTTTTTCCTGCAAAACTTCGTTCAACAACGTCAAGTCGTAAATACCTGTCAAGTCGGGCTTAGTTTTCCCGAGAAAGCCTAGTTCGAACGCGGCGTTTGCCGACTCGAACAAAGAGTTTTTCACGGGGTCGTACGTGACTTCAAGGTGCGTGAAAGCATCTTCAATGACTTTTTGAGGCAAGGCTTTTCCAGTCAACTCTTTTATTCGCTCGTTGGTTATCTTTATTGCCTCTGCTTTGTTCGCGTTAATCCACTGCGTCGTTTCAACGTGCGCCTTCAAAAACTTTTTGACGACGTCGGGACGCTCCCTCAAAAATTTTGTGCTAACGATGATGTTAGCGGTAACGAATTTTCCGTCTGGCCACAAGTCGCGCTCGTCAACTAAAACCACGCCGCCGCCTTCTTGCACTAAGCGGGTAGCCCAAGGCTCGGGAACCCAAGCGCCGTCGATTTCTTTTTTCAAGAACAACGATAGAATGTCTGGATTCTGCGTTGGAATCACTTGCACGTCGCCGCCGTTTTCTACGGTTTCGAGTCCGTTCTTCTTCAAGTAAAAGCGCAACGCGACGTCTTGCGTGTTTCCGAGTTGAGGCGACGCAAATTTTTTGCCTTTCAAGTCTGATGCAGCGCGTATTCCAGAATCGTCGCGTACGACGAAAGCCGCTCCGCCGCTCGTCGCACCGGCAATGACGCGCAACGCGGTTCCGTTCGACTTCGTGAAACCGTTTATTGAAGGATTAGGGCCGATGTAAGCAATATCAAGCTCGCCAGCGAACATTGCTTCGATTACAGACGGACCGGCGTTGAACACCTTAGTGGAAATGTTCATGTCTTCGCCTAACTCTTTCTGAAAAAAGTTTTTAGACAACCCGACTAGGGCTTGCGAGTGCTGAATGTTGGGAAAGAATCCCAAGCGCAATTCTCTCGAGCTGCGCTTTTCGCTCGCGCTCAAAATCGAGAAAAACAAAACAAACAACAATATTACGGCGATTACGCCGCCTATCAGGAAAGTCGTTTCGCGCTTCATCGACTACTCTCCTCCAAATCCAGCGCGTTCCTATTTAATTTAATTAAATTTAATGTATAATTAATTATTCAGAAAAGGAGTAAATATAAAAAGCTTTGCGTAACGCGACAGAGGCAGAATTCGGTTGCAATAGTTAAAAAATCAGTTCTTGAGAAAGTGTTTTTTGACTCGTGCAGTGGCGCGAGACCAAAGCGACTGATCTGACTTGCCTTTCGCGCTCTTCGCCTTGGCGCTCGAAAAACCATCGACGTCAAAATACTTTTCAACCACATCGCGTTTTGGCGCTGGCGGAACGGTGGCTGGCACCCCGAAGCTAACCAAGCCGCACAAAGCTTAGTTGTCGGGAACGCCTAGGTCGTTGCGGAGTCATCGAATTCACTCTTTGAACCAGCCGACAACCAAATCTTTGAGTTGCTCCGTATTTTCGATTTCGTAAGGTTTTTGCGATAGAAAAATCGCTTCGAAAGACGAGTGGTGGTCGCCGCGGAAAGCGCTCTTGTGCGGCGTGATGACCTCATCGGCAAAATGCAATTGCGTGACATAGTCTTCTTTCACAACGAACACTACGGGCGGAAAACGCTCGATGAACTTGCCGTGGTAAACTTCTTCGCGCCGCCACGCCGCTTTCACGAATTTTTCTTTCTTTAGTTCACCAACAATCTCGTCTACTTGGTCGGGGGGGCACCAAATTCCCGTTTCGCGGTCAGAGTAAACCTCGCTTTCGCTGTAAACTGATTTAGGCTGAATTTTTTGCTTGACTGCCAACCGCTTGAGCACCGGAAATTTCGATGCTAGTTTGTGCGCGAGCTTGATTTTGAACGACGTTTTCACCCACCCTTTTTCCTCGAGCCACGTGTTGATGTGGAATTCGTGCGTCGGCTTCGCCGCGTAACCGTGGTCTGAAACGATGATGGTTTCATCGAATTCGCCGCTGTTGACTTTTTTCTCGATTTCCTCGTCGAGAAAACGATAGTATTCGTCGTAAACGCGCGTCCCCCACGCGGTATGCCCAAGCGTGTCTGGACCCTTAATCCAAACGAAGTTGAACTCAAACGACGAGTCTACGTAAGCGAGGCGTTGCTTCGAAATTCGGATTTCTTGCTGGAAAGCATACTCGTCGCTCGGCCGCTTTCCGTGGTCGGGAGTGACGAAGTCGAGTTCCCAGTTCATTTCAGGCCAAGTGTTTACTCGAGGCGAAGGATAGCCTGCGGCGATGCGTCCATTGCGAATTGGGCGTACAGGAAAAGTCAGCGGCACGTTGAGCACAGAGCAACGCACGCCGCTGCAAGCGAGAACATCCCAAATCGTTGGTTCAGTGATGTCGGAGAAAGATACTGGTTCGCCGTTTGGCTTGATCCATTCGCTGAATCCGAGTTCGGCTGGGTTTTTTCCAGTATACATCGTAGGAACGGCGGGAAACGTCAGAGGCGGAATCGTCGTCATTACTTCTTTTTGGTATGGCAAGTACTTGAAGACGCCAAGGCGCTTAACCATGCTCATTGTTCCGCCGTCGAGTCCGAGGAGCAACAGTTTTTTTACTTTCATTCGCACACCAGCACGCCAAAATACGGTACAATTATTTTTTGGTTGTAGCTTAAAGTTTTTTTGCGATGAGAAAATATTTTTCAATCGGTGTTGGAAACGGTATTTCGAAAGCAACTCGCGAGAAACGCCACAACAACGGTACGGGGTTCCACTTTTTGCAGACAAGGTTTTGGAAAGGGTATTCTGAAGCCACTTGGAGTACAATGTTTTTAACATCAAAGACTATAAGTAATCCGCCTTTTTTCAAATGCTTTAAAACGTCGAACAGAAACTTGCGTTGGTTTCGCGCGTACTTTAAAGAAAAAGAAAGCAAAACGTAGTCGAACTGCTTGTTGAAAGGAATGCCTTTGTTTAAATCCCACTTTTTAATAAACGGTTTTTGAGAGTAAAGTTCTATTCCGCACACGTCGTAGCCGAATTCCTTAAAGCGCTCTAAAGCAAAACCTTCAGCACAGCCGACGTCAAGAATGCTGCCTGGCTGGCGCAAGTACTTAAAATGAAGCCAGTCTGCAAGTCGGCGTTGCAACATTTTAGGCATTAGTCACACGCTAGACTTTATCGAGAGCGCCGATGGAAATTGCGTAAAGCGTGAAGCCCATGTCGTAGCAATACGAAACCTTCCAAACTCCGCGCAAAAACTTGAAGTCAGGCAACGGCTCGATAAAGCGTTGTGCCGTAGTGTAAAACCAAGGGTAGCCGTAAAGCCTCCAAAATCCTTCGCGCGCCAGCAGTCCGTACTCGAGCGCACAGTTGAAAGACTTTTTTATTTCTTTGTCGAACGAGCGCTTGAGGTAAAGGGAAGCGCGCTTCAAAGCGTAAGGCGCCATCGCGACTTGGTGGACGGTAAACAAAGGATACTTTTGCACGACTTCGTAGTCTTTAAAAGTCCACCACCACTCGCCGCGAGGCCCTTGCTTTTCAAGCGTACGGTTGAGAATTGCCAAAAACCTGTCGCGAATGACTGGGTCGTCGTTTACTACTCTAAGATATTTGGCTAGAGTGTGAATAGGATAAATATAGTTGTTGAAGGAAACGCGGTGTTGTTGCGTGCCGTTGAGGCGAAAAATGCGGGGAAACGAAATCACGTCCGCAAGAGCGTGAATTTCTTCCTCGTTTTCGCTTGTTTTTTCCCAGTAAGCCATTAACCCGTCAAGGCACCAGCTCGAGTCGCTAGTCGCATAAACTCCTGTCTTTACGCCTAAAGGCGTAATTGCTTCTTTGATTCGCTTGGCTAGTGGCTTGCACTCGTCCCACATGCTCAAATTAGAGTACGCCCAAAGCATCATTCCCGCGCTTCCAATGTCCGTCTTCTGGGTTTCAAGCCACTCAAGCACAGGCACCGCCATTTGCGGCTTGTAGTGAGACAAGCTCATAGCGACTATGGCGTTCAACCGAGGAGTGCAAGGATGCATTCGCGCTGGCTCAGTGCGTTTTTCGCCTTTCGCTGTTAGAAAGTCGTGGTAGTGCCCGTCATCGTTGTGCAACGCGTCAAGAGTGTTCAGACAAAGTTTTTCTAGTTCCTTGACTTTCAAAAAAACCAACTCCGTGTATTCAAACCAATTTGATTTTTACTTCGTTATTATCCAAGTCCTTTTGAAAAAAAGCCGGAAGCCGTATAATTTAAACCAACCGCAAACAAGTGCTGAACGCTTGCCGGAAGGCCGCAGCGAAAGTTTATTGATAAAACGACTTTCTTTTTAAAGGTTAGGGAAAAAGGAAGCTAGAGAGACGAACGAAAAGTAACAAAAGTTGATAAAAGTAGTTATCCCTTAATTTTGGGGAGACTCACGATAAGACGGTTGACGGTGCGATTACTTACGCGTTTTTTGAGCCGACTCTCTTGTTGGTTTATTCTGCACTACTAAGCAGTTGGACGCAATGCATTTTAATTACGGTGGCGGTTTAATTCATTCAACCGTTGCGTATTACTTGCGTGAAAAATTGTTGCTTTAAGTAAAGCGAGGTTTAAAGAAACAAGAACCGCGATGAGCGACAACGAGAAAATAGAGGTAGCAACAAGGTTAAAGCAACAAATTTTTTAATTCGCGGAACGCGCAGCGTGTTTGCGAGGGATGCAGTTGTGAAGGTAATGCTTGTAGTGCCCAACGTGCCTGCTGGGTGGGATTGGGGCACTCTTCCAGAGCCGCCTCTCGGCGTTGCTTGGGTAGCGGCTTACTTGAAGGACGAACACGAAGTCGCGGTGATAGACGACTACCTAGAAAAAAACTCGCGCAGCGAACTCTTGCGTAAAATTCGTTCTTTTTCTCCAGACGCGGTTGGTTTTTCCACTACAACTTTCACTGAATGCGAAGCGGAAAGCATTGCCGCAGACGTCAAGAAAGCGGCTCCTGAAACACAAATTTTTTTCGGCGGGCCCCACGCTTCGCTTTTCCCACAAAAAGTGCTGGAGTGCTCGAGCGTTGACGCTGTAGTGATTGGCGAAGGCGAAGTGACTTGTGCCGAGTACTTAAGCGCATTGGCGGCTGGCAAGCCACTTGAAGGAGTCAAAGGCATTGCGTTCAAGAAGAACAACGAAGAAGGAAAAGTTCGCGTGAACGAGCCGCGTCCGTACATGAATAATCTCGACGAACTGAGATTTCCAGCGCGAGAATTGCTCAAAATAAGAGAATATCCCGAGTATAAAATGTCGGTTTCGCTAAAGACGCCGTCAACGACGATGTGTACGAGCCGCGGCTGCCCTTACAATTGTCTTTACTGTTCTTCACCGACGATTTGGGGGCGCAGTTGGCGTGGAATGAGCGGCAAGCGAGTCACTGACGAAATCGAGTTTCTAACAGAAAAATATGGAGTTAAATCGATAAAGTTTCACGAAGACCACTTTACTTTCAACAAGCAACGCGTGCTCGACATCTGTAGAGAGATTCGCGAGCGCGGAATTGAAATAGAATGGCAGTGTGAATCGCGCGTGAACAACATTGATGCAGAAAGACTGAAAGCGATGCGCGACGCTGGGTGCAAAATTGTTTGGTACGGAATCGAGTCGGGCACGCAAAAAATCCTCGATTTTTACCGAAAAGGCACTACGCTCGAGCAAGTAAAGAACGCCGTGCGGTTGACTAATGAAGCGGGAATAGAAGCAATGGGTAGTTTTATTCTCGGCGCGCCGATTGAAACGCGCGAAGAAATGGAGGAAACAATTCGCTTTGGACTCGCGCTTGAACTCAAGGAAGTATACTTCAATGTGTTACTCGCGATTCCTGGAACTGACTTGTACGATTTCGTCGTCAAAAACAACTTCGTTCACAAATACGTCGTCGGCGGAATGGCTGAAGTCGCTGGTACAGTGCCGCGCGATGAAGTCGTGCGATTGCGAAACGCGGCGCAAAAGCAAGTGATAAAACGCAAGATTCGCAGAAACTGGTTTTCGCTGCTGAAATACTTCGTCCGCCATCCAAAGCAATTGTTTTCGCGACGCGCACTGAGAACGCTAGAGTTTCTCAGGACGAAACAGTGAAGGCTTACGCGCTGACTGCTTCCATGCAAACCGCGGCGACCTTCCGCGCGACGCAACGCCAACTATGTTCTTTCACGACGAACTTGCGCGCCTTCGCACCCATTTCTTGCGCGTTCCTCGAGTTGGAGAGCAGCGAAAGTATTGCATCCGCGACTTCGCGAGCGTTTTGCGGGTTGACCAAAAAGCCGAGGCGCTTGCGTTCAACAATCTCGAAGCCGGCAGTGCGAGTTGCGACGACTGGTTTCGCGCAAGCGAAGTACTCGTATAGTTTTAACGGGGAATAACCAGACTTGAGCGGACGCTTTAGCGCGACGCAAACGTTCGCGCCAGCGATTAAGCGCGGTATTTGCTCGTAAGGCTTGCTTCCAGTGAAAATGATGTTGCGTGCAACTCCCTCGCTTTGCGCTAATTCCTCGAGTTGTCTCCGCAATGGTCCGTCGCCGACGACTAGGAATCGCGCGCTCGGAATTTTATTGACGACGAGAGGCGCGGCTCGAATTAATTCTTCGACGCCCTGCCAAGGCGCAAGGCTTCCAACGAAGCACACCGTTGGAATTCGCGACTGTTTGCCCGCGCGGCAGGGGCGGAATACTTCGGTGTTAACCCCGTTTTCGATTACGCGGATTTTTTCTCTCGCTATTTTCCATTCGCGTTCAAGCTCGAACGCGATTTGAGGAGTCACTGCAACGAGTTTGTCGGCATTTCGCGAGACAACGAATTCGAACCGTGAAAACCTAGACAAAAAACGCTTTAAAACGCTTTTCGACAATCGTGCTTCGTCGCTCCAAAAACCGTTGACTTCGGAAACGCAACGCGTTCGAAACAAACGCGCGAGAGTCACGCCGACTCCAAGCGGGTAGTGGCGCTCGTAAACGACGTCGAAATCGTTTTTTTTGAGGAGCGAAGCGCCTTTGAGGAAGCCTGCTGCAGCGCACGAAAAAACGCGGAACGCGCCGCAAGCGTTGAAAGCGCAGTGAACGAATTCTTGGCGAACGCCTTTCACGCGAACTCGAGCGTCTTCAGCATTGGAACCGCAAGCGCAAGAAACTAGCGCGACTTCGTGTCCGAGCGCAGCGAGGTTTTGCGCTAGCTCGCGAACGTGAACGCTTTCAGCGTTTTGTTTCGCGAGATTCGTGAAAGGAACGAGGAAGAGAATTCGCATTCCGCTTCAACTACACGAGAGTTTAAAGTTTTTCTGCGTCGACTGCAGCGGCAAATTTCTTGAAAACCGCGTGGTTTACTAGTTTAACAATGAAAACGCTGGCGTTAGGCGGCGACTTCA
The DNA here is from genome assembly GCA_038740145.1 of Candidatus Norongarragalinales archaeon. Taxonomy (GTDB): domain Archaea; phylum Micrarchaeota; class Micrarchaeia; order Norongarragalinales; family Norongarragalinaceae; genus CAITNU01. The sequence goes on from JAVYMB010000022.1 coordinate 7,760, forward strand.
ATGAGTTCGCCTTCACTGCTTTGCGCACTTCGGCTTTACCAGCTGGCTTCAAGCCTAACTGCTTGAGTCGCGCTTTGCCAACGAGTGGGTCGAAAACGCTTACGTTCCAACGCATTCGCTCGAGTTCCTTGCAAACCTCGACTGCCGGCGAGTAAGCGGTTTCGTGAGTGTTCGGGCGAAACGCCGCTCCAAGCAAAATTATTTTCTTGGCTTTGCGGCGGCGCGCTTCTGCAGCGATTCGGCGCGCGAACTCGCTGGGACGCGAGTCATTGATTTCTCGCGCGATTTTCGGCAGGCGCACGCAAGCCCCAATCTTGCGGCTGTGGCTCAAGTAAAAATAAGGGTCTACCGGCAAGCAGTTTCCTCCGACGCCGATTCCTGGCTCAAGCAAGCGAATGCCAGGAACCTCGTTGACGAAGCGAATTACTTCACGCACTTCGGACGCGCCGAGTCCTTGTTTTTCGCAATAGGCAGCGAGTTCGTTCGCCACCGCGATGTTCACGTCTTTGAATATGTTCGCGAAAATCTTTTCGAGTTCCGCGACTTTGCAACTAGTGGCGAGTTTTACTTTGTAGCCGCTTTGCTTGAAGAACAACGCCGCTGCATGACGCGCTTTAGGAGTAACACCAGCAACCACTTTGGCGTAAGAGTCGAGGTCGCGAAACATCTGTCCTGCCTTGCCTTGAATCGGCGCGTAAGCGAGAAGAAAATCGCGCTCGTGCTTGAACTTGCGCACTCTTTCGAGAAGGGGAAGCACGAGTTCTTCAGTCACTCCAGGTGTGACGTTGCTCGAAAAGACGACTAGCGCGCCTCGCTTCAAGCGCTCAGCGATTTTGCGGAAAGCATTTTCGACTATCGAGTAATCAACTTGCTTTTGCCGCGTGATGGTTGTTGGAACAATGCAAATTATTACGTCTGCTTCGCGCAAGGCGTCGTAGTCAGTCGTCGCGCGAAAACGCGCCTTGTTTTTCTTGAGCGCTTCCTCGACGCCGGGCTCGACGTAAGGCGAACGCAGACGGCGGAGTGCGGAAACCACGCGCTTGTCAACGTCGATTCCGATCACGCGGAAACCGCTTTCAGCGGTTTTTAAGGCGCTAGGCAAACCCATTTTGCCTAAGCCAACGAAAGCCACGACGGCGCTTTTATCCGCTATTTTCTTTTCAAGTTCCTTCAGCACTTTTCAACACCTGGGGGAAAGCAGCTCAAATAATTACAAAAGAAGGCAGGATGGAAATATAAGGCGAGTAGGAAACTGGTTTTAAACAAGAAAGTTATTAATTCGTACGGTTTTTAAAAAAATCGATTTTGCATTACAACGAGCAGCAGGGGAAGATAATAGTGATTGGAATTGTTTTGGGAACGAGGCCTGAAATAATCAAGATGGCGCCTGTGATTTGGGAATTGCGGCGCAGAAAGCAAGGCGAGCAAAGCAAGTCAAGCAAGCAAAGCGATTTCGATTTCTGCGTGATTCACACTGGACAGCATTACGATTACGAAATGTCGCAAGCGTTTTTCGACGAACTCGAACTCGGCAAGCCGGATTTTTTTCTTGGCGCGGTAAGCGCAAGAAGCGAGTGCTACTCGGACGCAAAGCAGACTGCGGCTATGATGACTCGGCTTGAAGCATTGCTCGCAAGAAAAAAAATCAGCGTGGTGGCAGTCGAGGGGGATACGAACAGCGTGCTTGCCGCGAGCATCGTCGCGAAAAAACAAAAGCGGACGCTCGCCCACGTCGAAGCAGGCGCGCGTAGTTTCGACAAAACAATGCCTGAAGAAGTCAA
>JAVYMB010000023.1:0-9164 GCA_038740145.1 Candidatus Norongarragalinales archaeon
AACGCGCGAAAACGTTCTCGAAAAAGGAATCGACAGAGTACCGGCATTCTTCGCGCTCAGCGAACACTTGCTGCGCGAGCCGTCTGGAAAATACTTGCAAAACTTGATGGACGAATGGGCGACTGCCGGCTTTGACGCTTACAACGCTAAAGGAGGAATCGTACTGACGCCGAGAGTAAATTCCGAAATGCTTACCGAGCCTTGCTTGTCAAACGTCACGACTATTCAATACTTTTACTCCGAAACGTGCGAGTACTGCAAACGAGTCGCAAACAACGAAAGCGAAATCGTGAATCCGGCGTCGAATGAACGATTTAAATACGTCGTTGAAGAAGCCCTGCCTAAAATCGAGCAAATGTTCGGCGACAAAATCTCGATAACAAAACACTGCATTCCAATACATTCTCGCGCTGAAAACCGCATCACGCTTGGAATAAACAAGAGCGACGAAGAATTATGCGTCGCAACGCAAGGAATAGAAAAAACGAATGCCGACAGCATTATTGCAGCAAAATACCACGTTTACACTGCGCCCATCTTCGCGGTAAACTGCCGTTACTTGTTCAACGCGGTGACCGAAGAAGGAATCAAGAAGTGGATTTGTGCTGCTAAACCGTCGCTCGCGCCGTGCAAGCTCGCTCAAAGCACCGCGCAACCGCCGCGAAGCAATAGCCAGAGTCCAAGCGCCGTTGCAGCGAGCGAGACGGCACGCGTTACAGCGACTCCTGCCGCGAGCCCTCAACCAAGCGCTTAACCGCGGATTTCCGCTAACAACTCGCGAGCCCTGTCAACTTTCACGCGCCGTTCTTCAACGAGCCGCGACGCGATTAAATCAATTTCGTCGCCGACTGCGCCTGCGAGAATCGCGATGTTGCGCGCGTGCAATTGCATGTGCCCGCGCTGGATTCCTTCAGTCGCCAACGCGCGCAAAGCAGCGAAATTCTGCGCGAGTCCAACGGCGGCGAGTACCTCGCCGAATTCTCGCGCCGACTTCACGCTTAATACTTTCAAGCACGCTCGCGCTACCGGGTGAGTTCGTGTTGCTCCGCCGACGATTCCGACGGCAGTCGGCAGTTCAATGAATCCAATCAAATCGCCTTTGTCTGTTTCTTCAAAGCGAGTTAACGGAGAATACGTTGTTCGTTCGCCGCTCAACACTGCGGCGTAAGCATGCGCTCCCGCCTCGATTGCACGCCAGTCTTGCCCGCACGCGACGCAAACAGCGTCGACTCCATTCATTATTCCTTTGTTGTGAGTGCAAGCGCGGTGCACGTCAACCGAAGCGAACGCCCACCCGTCCAAAATTCTTTCAACGATTTGCTTGCCAGTCAAGCCCAAGCCAGAATCCTTCAGACTCTCCTCCAAATCTCGCGCGCGCCACACTGCTTTTGCGCGGCTCAACCGCCGCGTAGCGAGGTTCGAAATAATGCGCAACCTTGCTTCGCTTTTAGTCAAATCCGCGATTGCCGGCGCGAGCGCTTCACACATTGAATTCACGGCGTTCGCACCCATTGCGTCACGCACGTCCACTAACAATTCGACGACAAGCATTTCGCCTCGCGGCGTCGCAAGCGTTCTAGCGCGCAAGTCACGCGCTCCGCCTCCGCGTTCGACTAGCGTCGCGTCGCACTCGTTAGCCATAGCGAGTAGTTTGTCGCGCGCAGCGTTCACGCCGCGGACAGCCGAGAGAACGCTTTTCGCTCCAACGAACTGTATTTGCCCAATCATTACTGGTTCGTCTGAATTAGTTTTAAATCCTCCTGAAGGACGGCATAGTTTTGCGGCGTTGCTTGCAGCCGCGACGACGCTCGGCTCTTCAATCGCCATTGGAATCAAATAATCGCGGCCGTTGATCAAAAAATTCGTTGCAAACCCAAGCGGCAACTGCGTCGTACCCACGGTGTTTTCAATCATGCCTCGCGCCGTCTCTTCGCCGAGCGCGCCCCACTCGCTCAACGCGCGCGCTTCCTCGTCAGTCAAGCCCGCGAAGTCGCGTACGAGCGCCAAGCGTTCGGCAGGCGTTTTCTTGTAAAACTCGGGAATCGCGGAAGTTTTTTTGTCCAACGCGAACAACTCCGTGCTTTAAGGAAAACAAGACGACGCGTGTTTAAATGAATTCGCTTTAACGACGACTGGCGAAGAAAAACGGAAAACAAAAAGCGCGTTGAAAAACCGAAAAAACAAGGTTTTAAAGCGACGCGCGGGCAAAAAAATATTTATGCCTACAGAAATGCTTTTGAAAATACTTGAGGGAGTAAAGAACGCCGGCACACCTGGAACTGGGTTCAAACGAGTAAGCGTTATGGGCGTAGTCCCTGGCGAGAGAGGGCTGCCTCCAACTATCTGTATTAAGTTGCTCAAAGAGCCGCCCAGGCAAGATGAGAAGCGGGCGACCGCAGTTCGAAGAATGTACGCGGATACTCAACGACTAGACGCCTTCGTAGCAAAGCTCAAGAGTGTTTTAACCCAACAACGTGGGTCACTTCTGAGTTACACGGCTGTTAAGAAAGACTTCGACGGAGCCACACTAATATTCCAACAAACGGCGAGGGAAAGAGCTGGGCTAAGCAACGAAGACCTCGCCGAAGCAGTCGAAAAATTAAAAAAACAATTCGAAGAAGCAGGATTGACTCTTGAGTTCACGCCCGAACAAAAAAAACAGTCTTGACGAAGAGCGGAAACAATGCACCGGTAAGCGTTAAACGTGATAATCGAACAAACTGAACTAGCATATCACAATCGCGAGTTATTGAAAATCATGCCAAACAGCATATGCGTTCACTCCATTACGCCTTACGAGCGAGGAACGCGGTACCACGTCGATTTGCTCGCGCGAAAACAAAGTTCGCTGAATTCCTCGGCAAAAAACTTGCGAGAATAGGCTTCGCAAACGCGCAAGAAATAGAAGGCGGAGTGCGTTTGGCTTTAAACACTAACGCGGGCTTCGATTACGCGCAAGCAAAAGCACTTGCGCAAGAATTCCAGAAACGACTCGAGAAAATCGGCGTCTCAATCCGAGTAGTTGAAAAACAACCAGAGAAGCCGGCAATGCGACTGCCAACAAAGCCGACGGCAGCGCCAGTGACAAAACCAGCGAAAGAACCGAAACCGCTTACGGACGAAGAAAAAGAACAACTCCTCGAAAAAGCGAGACTACTAAAACAAAAAAACAAGAACCACGAAACCCGCCAACCCCACAATAACTTCGTCTTCCGACGAAATACTCATCGTTTTTTGGCGTTGGTTTTTTAAAACTTTGCGGCAATAATTACCGAGTTTTCACGCTTTCAAGTGAACACAGCAATGCAAACAACGCAAGCAAAAACAGGAATCGTTGGTTACGGCGCAAGCATTCCGCGAATGCGAGTGCGCGTCTCTGAAATCGCGCGCGTTTGGGGCAAACACGGAGAGCAAACAGCAGCAGCACTCGGCGTGCAAGAAAAAGCCATTGCTTCGCTCGACGAAGACTCTTGCACTCTCGCCGTAGGCGCAAGCCGCAAAGCAATTGAATCCGCGCGAATAGACGCGCAACGCGTGGGTGCAATTTTCGTCGGAAGTGAAAGCAAGCCTTACGCGGTAAAGCCGACGGCGAGCATCGTCGCTGAAGCAATCGGTGCGACTCCCAACTTGACTGCTGCAGACCTCGAGTTCGCTTGCAAGGCGGGCACTGCGGGAATGCAAGCGTGCATGGGACTCGTTGCAAGCGGAATGATTGAATACGGCTTAGCAGTTGGAAGCGACACGAGCCAAGGACGCCCAGGCGACGCGCTAGAGTTCAGCACGGGTTGCGGGGCCGGCGCTTTCGTAATTGGTCCAGCGAGAGAAGCAATCGCTGTAATTGAAGCGACTGCAAGCATTACTACAGACACGCCTGACTTTTGGCGGAGGCAACACCAAGAATTCCCGCGGCACGGCGGACGCTTTACTGGAAAACCAGCGTACTTCAAGCACGTCGTCGGCGCGGCTAACGCGCTCCTGCAAAAAACTGGCTTCAAAGCAAGCGATTTTGATTACGCTGTTTTCCACCAGCCAAACGGCAAATTCCCGCTTGAAGCAGCAACACAATTGGGAATCGAGCGCGAAAAACTCGTTGCTGGACTCGTGACGCCGTTCATAGGCAATACTTACAGCGCCGCCACGATGATTGGCTTAAGCGCGATTCTCGACGAAGCGAAGCCTGGACAACGAATACTTGCGGTGTCTTACGGAAGCGGCGCGGGAAGCGACGCTTTCGCGCTTACAGTCACCGACGCAATTCTCGGCGAAGGCAGGCGTCCAGCGTTGCGCGTTTGGGACTTGATTAACAGGAAAGAATACGTTGATTACGCGGTTTACGTCAAGCACCGCCGCAAACTCAAGAGCATGTGACAATTGCAAGTGATTCAAAAATGAGGAAGGTTAGCGTCATTGGAGTCGGCCTCACCAAGTTCGGCGAACACTGGGAGAAAAGCTTTCGCGAACTCGCCGTGGAAGCCGGCGCGCGAGCCCTCGCAGACGCGAAAATTGAAGGCGGAAAAATTCAAGCATTATTCGGAGCGAGCATGAGCAGCGGGCGACTCGTCGGGCAAGAACACGTGGGCGCGCTCCTCGCAGACCAACTAGGCTTAAACCCCATTCCGGCGATTCGCTGCGAAGCAGCTTGCGCGAGCGGTGGAGTCGCACTGCGCGCAGCGTGGTTCGCAGTCGCAAGCGGCGCTTACGACATAGTCGCAGTCGGCGGAGTCGAAAAAATGACTGACGTGAGCACTGAAGACGTGGCAACGGCGCTCGGCGGCGCCGGCGACCAAGAATGGGAGTTGTTCAACGGCGCGACTTTTCCAAGCATTTACGCTCTCATGGCGCGGCGGCACATGCACGAATTCGGAACAACTGAAGAACAACTCGCGAGCGTCGCAGTGAAAAACCACGCTAACGGCGCGAAAAACCCGTTTGCGCAATACCAAAAAGAAGTCTCGCTCGAGCAAGTAATGCGTTCGCCAACAATCGCTTCACCGCTTAAAGTGTTCGATTGTTCGCCCATCACCGACGGCGCCGCCGTGGCAATCCTCGCCGCCAGCGAAGTAGCAAAGATTTACTGCGAACAACCAATCGAAATCGCGGCGAGCGCACAGGCAAGCGACTCGCTCGCGCTTGCCTCGCGGCACTCGCTCACGGAACTCGCGGCTACAAAACTCGCGGCGAAACAAGCTTACGCGCAAGCAGGCATAACGTCAAGCGACGTCGACGTCGCTGAAGTCCACGACTGTTTTACCATCGCGGAAATAATGGCTATCGAAGACCTCGGGTTTTTCGCGAAAGGCGAAGGTGGACCAGCAACCGAAGAAGGACGAACCGCGCTAGGCGCGGAAGTCAGCGTAAACACGAGCGGCGGGTTGAAGGCGAAAGGGCATCCAGTCGGCGCGACTGGAATCGCGCAAGTCGCTGAAATCGTAGCACAATTACGCGGGCAAGCCGGCGCAAGACAAGTTAAAGGAGCGGAGATTGGCTTGTGCCACAACGTAGGTGGAAGCGGCGCAACCGCAGTCATCCACATTTTAAAGAAGAGTTAGCCGGTGAAAAAAATGCATCATTCTCTACCATTGGTTTGGCGGCGCATTCCCGAACGCTACAACTTGATTGGAAACAAGTGCGAAACGTGCGAGACGCCTTACTATCCCGCGCGCAAGATTTGCCCGAAGTGCCGCAGGAAAGGAAAACTCGTTCCGCAAGCAATGCCGCGAACAGGAAAAATTTATTCTTTCACGCGCGTGCACGCCGCGCCGTCAGGTTTCGAACACGAGTCGCCTTACTGGCTTGCAATCGTGGAACTCGACAACGGCGTGCGCTTGCTCACGCAAATCGTTGACTCGCCGCAAGAAAAAATCGTTGTCGGCGCGCGCGTTAGAATGGTTTTTCGCCGAATTTACGCTGACACGGCGGAAGGAATAATCGCTTACGGCTACAAGTTCAAAGTCGAATGAAGCGAAAAGCCAAGCGCTTTAAACCACGAAAACTACTGCAAACCGTGCCTAAAAAAAACACGAGGCGCGGACGACTCGAAGCCAATACTCCTGGAAATAGACGCGGTACATCCTTGCTGGTGCATTGAAAGCGTAAGCAAGTGCGAAAACGCGAGCATCAGCTTAATCTCATCACTCCACAACGAAGGCGAATTCGTCAGCGGGTTGTACGAATTGCACGCTGACGACATCCAACGATTCATCGAAACCCTGCGCAAACACAAGTGGGTCAAGGAAATCCGGGTAATCGAAAAAACGCGTTCTCACGCGCTCGCCTTCATCCGCAGCAAGCACGACACACTAATGATAGAAACCATAGCGCGCACGCGTAGCGCGCCCCTCGAACCAACGCTCACACGCGAAGGCAAAGACACCGTCGCGATACTCGTTCCCGACGAACGCGCTCTCCGTGCGCTATCCAGCACGCTGCGCGACGACTTCGAAATCCAACTCAAATACAAAAAAACCCTCGAGCCAGGCGTGCTTTCGAAGTTCAACGCGCGCGACTTCATGCGCATGCAAATCGCCACGAGCGGACTCAGCGAAAAACAACGAGAAGCGTTCCTTCTGGCAACGAAACGCGGTTACTGGAACACGCCAAAGCGAGTGGACATCGCGGAACTCGCTCGCGAAAGCGGGGTAGACGAAGCCACGTTCAGCGAACACTTGCGCAAAGCGGAAGCTAAACTAATGCCTTTACTTGCAGAATTGATGAATAAAACGAATCCGGAAAAACCGAACGCCAAAAGAAAATAATGCGAGTCGAAACAGAGAAGCACTCCCGCTGGATTTTTAAAACCGCCAGCGAACGCTGGCTAAAACCAATTATTCGCTTAAAACACAAAACCAATCATGGGAATTACTAAAGCCGAACCGAAAGCGGAACAAGCAAAACACTTCGCCGACGGAGACGAGTGGATGCTAGCCGAAGCGTTTCCCGGCATAGACTTTTTCTTCAGCCAAATCTGGCTCCGCGCCTTCGTCAACCGCCTTGAAAACTCGTGCGGCCGCAATTACTCGAAAATCCTCGCAGTATTCGACGGAAGCAAGCAAGAACGCAACCACATAGCGTTTTACTACGGGAAACGCGATTGCCTTGAAATGACTAAACACTTAGTCAAAAAAATCACTGAAGAACCGTCGTTCGGAGAAAAAATCAACGAAAACATCCGCCGCTGCAGCGACGAACTCGTCGCGCACGCGAAAACCATTCCCAACGAAGAGCAACTAGCTAAGGCAAGCAACGCGGAACTCTGGAGAATAATCAGCGAACACGACGAGAAGCACGGCGCGTTGTACGAGTGGGGATGGCTCTCGAACGCGACAGACATGTTTTACCCCGAATTCACGAATTACTTGAAGAACTACTTGAAAACAAAAGCATTGGACGAACGCGGAATAAACGAAGTCTTAGTAGCGCTCACTGCGCCCGAAGCCAAGAGCGAGGAAGCATTGCAGCACGAAGAATTCCTAGAACTCGCCGCGCGCTTTTGGGCGGACGCTGAAACACGCGAACTCTTCGCTAAAACAACGCCAACGCAAATAATCGCGAGTTTGAAACCCGAAAAACTCGCTGAACTGCAAAAATTCGCGGAAAAATACGCAGTAATCGGCGCGTTGTACGTCGCAGAACCATTCCCGCTCGAACACTTCGTCAGCGAATTAAAAACCGAGCTCGGCCGCGGCGACCCAAAACGCGCTCTCGCCGCCGCGAACGAAGCCTTCAACGAAGCCAAGCGCCGCAAGAAAACGCTCCTCGAAGAACTCGAAGTCGACGAGAAAACACGACGAATCTTCGCTGTTTACGCCGACTTCATGCTCACGAAATTCTACAGGCGGTACGCGCAAATCCGCGCCCTCTACGAGTTGCGGCGCGTTTTCAAAGAAATCGCCCGCCGATTCGGCATCACGTTGAACCAAGCGCGTTTCATGCTCACGCCAGAATACGAGAAATTGTTAGTCGACAAATGCTTTGACTTAAAACAACTCGCTGAAAGAGAAAAGTTTTGCGTGCTTTACTCCGAAAAAAATTACGACGAAATCTTTATCGGCGAAAAAGCGCGAGAGCTCGCCGCAAAAGCTGAAGAAAAACACGAAGCGGAGCTCAAAGAACTAAAAGGACAGTGCGCGAGCTTAGGCGCAAAACCAGGAATCGTGCGCGGAACCGTAAAAATAATTTCTTCACCGAAAGACTTGCCGAAAATGCGGAGCGGCGACGTTCTAGTCGCCATCGCGACTAACCCCGACGTCGTCCCCGCAATGAAGAAAGCCGCTGCCATCGTCACCGACCAAGGCGGCGTCACGTGCCACGCCGCCATCGTGAGCCGAGAGCTCAGGATTCCGTGCGTCATCGGCACCAAGCACGCGACGCGCGTTCTCCGCGACGGAGACGAAGTCGAAGTCGATGCGGCGCGCGGAGTCGTTCGAAAAACCAGTTACCGCCCAAACTAAGCAATGCGGAAAACCGTTAGAAGCACAAACAACTTTTTCCAAACAATTTTAATTCGAATTCAGCGCGCTTCAGCTGGTTGCGCTGGCTTCAAAACTCGTTCAACCGGCGCTGGCGCAGAACAACGCTCTTCTTGAGGTAAGTTTCAAGCGGATTCGCCAAGCGACTGCGGAGTTCCGCGAAAGCGTCTTCAAGCAAACCGAATTTCGAGGGCGCGCTCCTGAAAGCATTGCGTACGTTTTCCCTCACCTCGAAAACGCCGACTGGAACTTGATACTCCCGCCCGATTTCCCGGAAAACAACGACGCGCGCCTGACGCCGCAACGCATGCAAAGCTTCCACGACTCCAAAGCGCCCAGCGTAGTAACCGCCGCCCTCCGTTTCAGCGTAAGTTGTGCGACCATAGTAAGGCTCGAACTCGTGTGCAATTGAAACGCTCGGCGCATCCGCGTCTTGAGTCCAAACGCTGCCCGCGCTCCACGCTTCGAACTGCTCGAACTCCCACGGGCCCGGAAGCAAAAGAATCTCGAAGTGGTTGTGCAGAAACTCGCTACTGTAAATCCTGTATTCGCTGATTTCGGGGAAGCCGCGAACGTCCTTCAAGAATTCTTGTGCCAACAAGTCGTCAGTCGCAGTAATACTCCAACGAGTCGGCACAACTCTTTTTTCGTTTTCTCGTCCAAGCAAACCCGAACACAACAATTTTTGCAAGTAAT
>JAVYMB010000024.1:0-8910 GCA_038740145.1 Candidatus Norongarragalinales archaeon
CAATTCTCACTTTGTATTCGCCGAGTGAAAAAGCGTAAAAGCGTTGTTCGAAAACGCCGTTGTCGTCCGCCGCTGTTTCGAAAAAGCCTTGCTCGGGCCCGTCCAGCGTCGTGTTGACTCCCGCGAAGGGAACGCGTTGCTCCGCGAAGGAAACCGCGCCGAGAACCGCGTACTCGCCCGGCGTTTCGGTTTTTGATAAAACCGCGTCGACAACGAGCTCGCCTTCATACAAGTAAAACTCTTGTTCTGCAAAGCCCGTCTTGTTTTCGCTGGCGACAGTCACGCGCAACGCGTAAACGCCGGCAGGCGCTTCAACCGGCATTTCAATGCTCGAATTCACTTGCGCGTCGCCAATCAACGAAAAGTTGAAAGAGTAATTCGCGTTGTAAACGAAGAAAAAATACTCGGCTTCGATTGACTCGTTCTCCAAACCGCTAACGTTAACCGAAAAAGCGATGGGCCGCCCGATGAATTGATGGAAATCAACAGACAAGTTCACTGCGAAATCGTCGGCGAAAAACAAGGTGCCGCCTCTTTGTCCATCGTTAGACGGTGAAGGCAAATCGAGGCGGCGCGCGAACGCAGCGTGAGGCGTGAAAGCAAAGAATCCGCAAGCCGTGAAAACAAGCAAGCCAAGCAAAGCTAATGCTGGCGCAGAGTGATACTTATTCAACGGCTTTAGCGCGTCAAAGCGCGTTAATGCGTCCACTAATTCAACCCGTTTCGAGTTTCCAAAGCGCAGCTAAAAAACGAGTGTTAATACACGCTTTACTGCAGTGCAAAAAATAATCGCGTTAAGTATTTAAAATCGGCGGCGTGCCGCGGCTCAGTGTTTTAAACGCTTGCAAGCAAAAACAATAACGAAAAGCGGTTAGCGGCCGAAGAGCGGCGTTTGGAAAAAATTGGTTGAAAAAAGTGGCGGTCGAAATCGAATTTGAGGAAGAGCGCGGGCTCGCGCGGTTTTTCACGTTTCAGCCTGCAAAGCAAAAACCGTTTTACAACTGGTTTTACTTCAAGGAAGCCTTCTCGCCGGAATTCGTGAATTACGCCTTAAAAAAATTTGAAGTCAAGCAAAGCCAAAAAACAATCGACCCGTTTTGTGGAGTGGGAACGACGCTCCTCTCGTGCAAAGAACGCGGCATCGCAAGCGCGGGACTCGATGCGAGCCCGTTGTGCGTTTTAGCGAGCCGAGTGAAGACGCGCGATTACGACGACGTGCTTCGCGAATTGATTGCCTCTGCGTTCAAGCGTGTGTGCAAAGCGAAGTTTGAGTTCCCGAAGGAAGAATGGCGTTTTGAACTCTTTAATCCCCGCAGGGCGTTGCCGAAAGGCAGTTTTGACGAAGCGCTGCACTTACGCAAGCAAATACGCGAAATCGAGCCGCAGGAAGCCCGCGAGTTTCTCGCGCTAGCGTTAGCAAGCGCGATTCCTGAAGCGTCGCTCGTCGTCAAAGACGGCGGAGTCCTAAAAATCAACGCGCGCAAAAAACACCGAGTCCCATCGTTGCGTGAAGCGTTCGTGCGCCGCGTGCGGCGAATGCTTCGCGATTTGCATACGCCTGTTAAAGGGCCAGTGCCGGAAATCTTTTTAGGTGACGCGCGGCAACTGCCTTTCTGCGACGCGAGTTTCGACTGCGTAATAACGAGTCCTCCGTATCTCAACGGCGTGGATTACTCGAAGATTTACGGGCTCGAACTCTCCTTGCTTTTCGGCGAAAAAGCTGCGCTTGACTATCGAACTGCGGCGCTTCACTCGTTCGTCGAGCGCGACGCGCGCTTTGCGCGCGAAAGCTGCGACGCAGCGATTGCCGAAAGCTGCTTGCACGCTTCGCAAAGCGAGTTTGAAAGCAGCATTCCTTTGATTGCTCAAGCGTATTTCGAGGACTTGACTCGCGTTCTCCGAGAAACAAAGCGGGTTTTGAGTGAAAACGGGAAAGCGGTTTTCGTCGTTGGAAACGCCGTGCTTCCAAGCGCTTACATTGCGGTGGATGAAGTGCTCGCGCGAATCGCGTTAGAAATCGGTTTTAGTGACGCGAGTGTCTTGGTTGGCGCAGAACGCGTGGCTGACGTAAACACTGAACGCGGCGCGAAACGCCGTAAAGTCAGGGAAAGCGCGGTTTTGCTTTGCAAGTAACTTTAAAACTGGAACGTGAAAATCAGAGAAAGAAAAAAAGAATAGGAAAAGGAAAAATGGAAGGGGGGCGCCGCCCCTCCAAAAATTGCCTGTGCTTAAAACGACACTATTCCAACGCCTTTCCACGCTTCAGCCTGCGCTGCCGCAACGCCTGCTTTCACGCGCATTTCGTGGCCGAGTACTTGAGGACTGTTTACGCCGGTGACGACGCTCGTCACGACGATTTTGTCTCCAAGTTCAGGGTTAATGCGCGCTCCCCACTTGACGTAAGCGTTGGGATCGAACGACTCCGTAATTCCTTCACCGATTTTCACGGCGTCGCCAAGCGTCAAACTCGGGCCGCCGTTGATGAGCACGAGCGCGCCTTTCGCGCCAGCGTAGTCGACGTCGAGAAGCGGGTGTTCGAGCGTGGAGTCAATCGCGCTTTGCACTTTGTTCGTGCCGGAACCTTCGCCGATGCTAATCATGGCGATGCCAGCGCGCTCCATAATCATGCGCAAGTCAGCGAAGTCAATGTTCATCAACGACGGAAGCATCACCGTGTCCGCGATGCCTTTCACTGAGCGCGCGACGAGAGTGTCGGCAACGGCAAACGCTTGGTTCATCGGCAGGTTGGGAACGTAAGAAACGAGACGGTTGTTGTCAATTATTACGACGGTGTCGCAACTCTCGCGCAACGCGTCAAGCCCCCAGTCTGCTTTCTCGAGGCGCGCGCGTTCAAGCGCGAAGGGAAACGTTACCATTGCGACGACGATTGCACCGTTTTTCTTTGCGACGTCCGCGATTACTGGCGCAGCGCCAGTGCCGGTGCCTCCACCCATTCCCGCAGTGATGAAAACGAGTTCACTGTCGCGCAGCAACTCGGCGAACTTGTCTCGCGCTTGCTCGGCGGCTTTCGCGCCTATTTCCGGGAAGCCGCCTGCGCCGAGTCCTTTTGTGAGTTGCGTTCCAATCAAGAGTTTCTTGTTCGCCTCGCAAACTTGCAAGTGTTTTTGGTCAGTGTTCACGGAAATAGTTTCCGCGCTCGTTATGCCCATTTTGTGGAGGCGAGTAACAGTGTTCGTTCCTCCTCCTCCAACGCCCACTACAGTAATCTTGACTTTCGCGGGCGTAAAGTTTTTGCCGACTACTTCCGGCAACGCGTTAGTTCCCCCGTACTTGAGGGCGTCTGCAATCAAAGAATCCATTTTTCTTCTCGCCTCCGCTGGTCCGCCTTTTTTTCAACGATTCAAATTTTTTCGGTGGGTTTCCTTTTTCAGGCGGGTTTTTCAATCCAGCCGCAAGAATCAAAAAGCGGCTTTCACTCAAATCCAAAAACGCAAATCAAAAAAACAAAAAAACGCAATTTAATGCAATGCTCACGAAATTATTTCAATGTCGTAACCCGGTTCTTTAACTGCTTTTTTCTCGCTGAAAGTGCGCCCAGTAATGTTCGGGCTCTTTACGCCAGTGACTATCGCAGTGATTTCTATTTTTCCGTCGTAGTCGGGAATCAAGCGCGCGCCCCACTTGACGTTCGCCTGTGGGTCCATTTGCTCGGTGATCATTTCGCCTGCGCGAATCGCGTCTCCGAGCGTCAAGTCCGCGCCTCCAGCGATGTGAATCAACGCTCCGCGAGCGCCAGCAAAGTCAACGTCGAGCAAGCGGTTTTTCATAACGCCTTCGACTGCATCGTCGACTTTGTTCGGCCCCTTGCCGCTACCGACTGCAATCATGCCGACGTCGCCGTGCCCCATTATTGCGCGCACGTCGGCAAAATCAATGTTGACGAGTGACGGCTGCGTTATGGTGAATACCAAACCACTGATTGCTTTAGCGAGAATTTCGTCTGCCACGAGAAACGCTTGGTTCATCGGCAAATTCGGAACGATTTGCACGAGGCGGTTGTTGTCAAGAATAATCACGCTGTCCGCGATTTCGCGCAAGCGCGCGATTCCATCGTCCGCCTTCGCCACGCGCGCGCGTTCGAGCGCGAAGGGATACGTAACCATCGCAACTACTATCGCGCCAGCGTCTTTCGCTATTTGCGCGACAATCGGCGAAGCGCCTGTTCCAGTACCTCCACCCATTCCCGCACACAAGAAAACGAGGTGCGAACCAGCAAGCGATTTTTCGATTAAATTCCTGTCAACTTCAGCGCATTTAGCGCCGACTTCTGGAAACCCGCCTGCGCCGAGTCCCTTCGTCACGCTGCGTCCCACGAGGAGTTTCGTAACACTCTCGTCAATCATGCTGAGGTGTTGCCGGTCAGCGTTCAAGGCGATGAGTTCCGCGCCTTTCACGCCCAAACGACAAAGACGATTTATTGTGTTGTTGCCTCCGCCGCCGACTCCCACTACGCGAATCTTTATTTCCTCCAAGTCGTCGCCTGCCGCGGCGCGTTTTCCACCGCCGAGCGCGCTTTTGACAATGTCTTCCATTTCACACCGCCTCTGTTTTTCTTTTTATTCCAAGTTATCGCTCGTTTTTTTCTTTTTTAAACGAAAAAACGGCGCAACAAACACGCGCGACGCCTTTAAAAGCTTTTCTAATATAACGAGATTAGTGGAAATATGGTTGAAAGCGAAAAAAAATGCAAAAAAATTGAAAAAGTGAAAAATATCGAAAAACATATGTTTAAATAGGCTGTTTTCGTAGGTGTTTTCAGTAGCATCCACGTCGGCCGCGCAACGCGAAGAGGTGGGAAAAAAGCGTGATGCGCGCGGCACCTTGAAAAACCAAAAATCAAAAATGTTTAAGTTAAGTCCAGACGAAAAAACGAAGAAAAAAATCGTTGCGGAGGTTGTTGCTGCTTGCCTGAATCTGAATCTTACCTCGTAACTGTTCCTGGGGAGTGGAATCTTGAAAACCACGCAGTGCGCAACCGCAAGTTTCCAAGCGTGCAAGACTTTATTCGTGAACTCGTCCGCCGCGATATGGAAGCGTGGGACAAGGAAGAACTCGAGCGAAAGGCCGCGGCAGCAGCCGCGAACGCTAAAAAATGAAAGCGCGTGCCGCTTTTAAATACAACGCGCTAATTCAGCCGCCAGCGTTTTTCTCGTAAAAAGTTTTTTCAACGAAAGCAAACAACTTAGTGGCCCTGCCTCTCAGCCCTTTAATATTCAAGCCGAACGTTTGCCGGTCTTGCGCGTGCTCTCCGTAAACAACAAGCCCCAAGCGCCGCAACTTATTCAAAGCGTTATTCACTACGTCACCGTCTTTAACTCTGGATAAACGCATTATATCTTCGACGCGTCGAAAGTTTTCCGCTGTTAAAACACTGTTGGGACGCAGGAAAGCGCCGAGAACTGCCGCTAATTGCTCGTGCGTCACTCCCCGCACGTCAGGATACAATTCGCGCAACTTTTCAGCCAACACTCTGTTTTTTTCCTCAAACGCCCAAACGCTGCGTTGGCTCGCGCTAGTTCCAACGCGCGTAGTCCGCGCGCTTTCACTCGCTGTAATTCGTTTAACTTGTTTTCGTGTAAACGGTTGACCACGCATTTTTTCAACCAACGACAACCACGAGTCCGCGGCTTGCTCGCCGCTAGTTTTCATTAATTCGCTAGCCACGCTGAGCGCAAAATCGTCGTTTACTCTACGCTTCCAAAAAGAAGTCGTAAGCGCTTTCTTCAACCCGCCGCAACCGAGGCGCCGCGAGAGAACGCGAGTCACGGCAGCGGAATCTTGCTTTGCGTGCGGAAGCAAGAAACGGTGTAGTTCAAGTGCAGCCAACGCCTTGCGCGGCGCAGTTGTTTTCGGAAATAATTCGTGCAACAAACCATGGTCTACCTTAAAACTAATAGAGCTAGAAGCAGTGTTCTCCACTTTGTAGTGGAACTGGTAGTGAGCGGGCGTGATTGAAGCGTCGCCTCCTCGAAACACTTTCGAGTCAAGCAAGCGCAAAACGAATTGTCGAGGCACTGTTTCTTCTGCTTTCGCTAGGCGGTAAAGCGATGCGGCGTCACTCGCGTGCTGTGAATAAGCTCGAATCATGTCCAAAAGAGACGCCGCGTCCTTGTTTTTAATACGCGCGCTTAACGCTTTGAGTAAAGCGTATTCGTTGGGAGTCGGAGAAAGTCCTTGTTGAATCAAGCACGCTGCGTCTCTCGGGTGAAACGACGCGGTGCGTTGCACGAACTCGTCCAAGTGCAAGCGGTTGCCCTTATCTATTTCGCGAGCGAAAGCTTTTTTGAATAAAGCGAAGTAATCGCCTGCCAGAACGTGGTGGCGTTCAGCATGCTCGAGAGCGGTTTCAACGGCGCGCGGGTCGCGCGCGAAAGGCGAAAATTCTTGAGCGAGCCGCGCGTGCTTGTGGCGCAACGCGATGTAGTCGGCGAGGTTGAAGCTAACACCGCGCTGCCTGGCTTCACGCGCGTAATTCGAAAAAACGGTTACGGAAGTCACGGCGCTAGTTTTAAGCAAGTTTAGCAAGGCGCTGCACTTCACGCGGTTCTTATCAGCAAGCGAAAGCAACGCAACCGCGTGCGGTAAACTCATTATTCTCTTGCCGCTTGTAAAGCCCAGCACGAACGGGAAAAAACGGTGCGCTTCTTCCGACTTCAAGAACTTGCTTCCGCGAAAAACGTATCCCGCGACTCGCTTGAAACTCATTTTCGCTTCAGGCGCATTCTTAGCGCGAGCCTCTTCAAGCAAACGCAAAGAAAAGAGCAGGAGCGACTTGTCTTGAGGCGCGACGTCAGCGGCCACGCTGAATACTTCAAGCGCTGCGTTCCTGCGCTCGGCTGGCGACGCACTTTCAAAAACTTGCGCTATCCCCTCCGTTAAAGCCAACACGTCTTCAAAAGAGTATTTAGAGCGAGTTGATTTCAAGACGCTTAACGCTTCTTCGTAACTCAAATTAAGGACGTCGTGCAAACCCACGAAAGCAGAAACGGCTTCCTTGAAAGGACTATCAAATTTTTTCGCAACTCTACGCCACTGCTTCTTCGCGGCTTTTTCGCTTGTGGAAAGCGCGTTGCCTCCTATTTTAACGCTTGAAACTATCAAACTCGCTAGTTCTTTAGCGTGACGCTGCTCAAAAGAGCCGTCAAAAAACTTGTTGCGGTTTCTATCAAGTAGTAATACTCTCGTTATCTCTTCGTGCACTAAATTTAAAACACTTTGCTGAACGGGACGCTGGCTAGTCAAGAAAACTCAACTCAAACAAAAAAAGATTTAGTGGCGCGCAAATAAAAAAATTTTCAAAAAAAAGCAAACCCGCGAATAGACGCGGAGCAACGAATTTTACGCGGACGCGCGTCAAGACGGGCAAACGTCAATAATTTGTTCCGCCAGAGTTTTACCGTAATTCTTTGGTTCACGCGAACCGTAAAGCGGTTCGCGAATCTTCGTCGTCACCATCACGCGTTTTCCAAAGCAAAATTGTTTTACGTTGTAGTCGAAATAAGCGCTCGCTATTTTCCCGTAAAGAACCGCGACTTTTTTCGACGCATTCGTTTTGGGGCCCGCGAGTTCCAAGACATAGTCGGCAGCGTCGAATTCATTGACTATAGGGTATTCAACGTAAATTTCGTAGGTCACAGGACGCGAGTAATCCGCCGTCGCCCACATCCTATCGTTGATTTTCGAGATTTTTACAGTGACGCCCAGCACGTTCGACGCGATTGTCTCGATTGCTTTCGCGAGTTCTTCAAGCGACGGAGCACCACCCGAAACACTGACTGCCTGCGACGACGCGCCCAGCGCAGCAGAAGGCCACGGCGATGGTTGCGCGCTCGCTTCAACGCTTGCAGAAGCGACGCTCGCGGCTGCACTCGGCGAAAAGTTAGGCGCAAGCGAAGGCGCAGGAAGCGACGCGGCAGACGGCGCTGGATTCGGCGTCGAGCCCGAAGCCGGGGAAGGTGACGCGGAGAATGGCGCTGGGCGTTCGACGCAGCCTGCAATAAGTAAAGCCAAGATGAACGCGAAAACAATCAAGAGTATTTTAAGCGTTGATTTCATTGCAAAAACACTTTTTTGTCCAACGCTTTTTCCACGGTTTTTCAAACGCAAGATTTTACGCTGGCAGGGAATAAAAAGCGTTGCCGCAACTGAGACCATTGTTTTCAAAAAAAGAACACGCTTGCTTGACGCTGGCGAGCATGAAAAAAAAGAATTAGGGGAGAGTGCTTTCGCACTCTCAAAACACGGCGTTTACCTGACGAGAGAGTCCTTGTTTCTCGCGAGCCACTTGATGAGCTCGTTCGCCGCTGCAGTCGTGTCAGCCGCAGTGTAGCCAGCGACGACGACTTTGTCGCCGACGACTTTCACTACGCTGTCGCCTGGAGTCATGGATGCAAAGCCAGGCACTTGCGCTGTGAGCGTGTTGACTAGCGGTCCTCCGACGAGAATCAACGTCTCGGTTCCGCGCGCCAATCCGCTCGTGTCAGTCACGACTAACGGCGTCGCGCTCGTGTCAAGCGCTTCAACTACGTACGCCTTGTCGCTCGAGCAAGCGAGGCTGCCAGCGCCAGTAACGCTAGCGCCAGCGACTCCGCCGCATTTTATCTTGTCCACCACGACTTTGTAGCCGCCAGTGTCCAAGATAGTCGCGCCTTCAGCGTAGTCGTTGCTCACCGTGTTCGCGGTGGCGTTCAACGACGCTGCACCTAACGTGTACAACGCGTGTACGACGCTAGTCGGGTACGATATGCTTACAGTGCCGCTTGACACGGTAGCCTTGGCTCCGCGGAGAGTGGTGAAGCCACTCTCGTAGTTCGCCACTCCAGTGGTGTTTGCAGTGTATCCATAGCCGATGTAAGGCAAGCCAGTCGTTGGAATGAAGCATTGGGACGT
>JAVYMB010000025.1:0-701 GCA_038740145.1 Candidatus Norongarragalinales archaeon
GCGAAGAGTTGCAGAAAGCTGAGCGGCTTGGGGCGGACGCGTTTCACTTTGACGTGATGGACGGGCACTTCGTGCCAAACATTTCGTTCGGCGCAGACTTCGTGCGCGACTTGCGCAAGGCAAGCAAAAAACCTTTTACCGTGCATTTGATGATTAGCGAGCCGCAGCGTTTTTGGAAGGAGTTCGCGAAGCATCTTCGCAACGGCGACACGATTGAATTTCACGTTGAAACGCTCGCGGACGAAGGTGAAGCGCACAAGCTGCTCAACGAGATTCGCGGGTTCGGAATGAAGGCGGGAATCGCGATTGACTTAGACACGCCAGTTGAACGCGCATTGCCTTTCGTGCCCTTCACAGACGAAGTCCTAGTGATGAGCGTGAAAGCAGGGTTTGGAGGACAGCCGTTCAACTTGCGTGCAGTGGAAAAACTGCGTAAGCTTCGCCAAGCCGTCGAAGCGCTTCCGACTGGTTCACGCAAGCCGCTTATCGCGGTCGACGGAGGCGTTACGCCGGAAACCGCTAAAACCGCGGTCGCCGCTGGAGCCGACGTGCTCGTCGCAGGCACTTCAGTGTTTCGCGCGAGCAACGTCGGCGAAGCAATCAAGGCGTTAAAGCAAGCAAGCGGAAAATAATTTTCTTTTAAAGCGGGTTTAAAGTGGTTTGAATTGAGTGACGACGCTGAAAACTACGCCGCGGAGTTC
>JAVYMB010000025.1:711-8819 GCA_038740145.1 Candidatus Norongarragalinales archaeon
CGGGAATCGTAAAGTTTGGTTCTTTCACGCTAAAGTCGGGGATGGTTTCGCCGATTTACCTCGACTTGAGGCGCTTGGTTTCCAAACCAAAACTCTTAAAGAAAGTCGCCGCCGCCCTCTGCGAGAAAGCACGCGCAGACAAGATTAAGTTCAAGCGGCTCGCGGGAGTTCCTTACGCAGGCATTCCAATCGCTGTCGCGATGAGCCTTAAAAACGGAAAGCCTTGCGTTTACGCTCGCAAGGAAGTCAAGGATTACGGCACGAAGCAAAGCGTGGAAGGCGAATTCGAGCCTAAAGAAAAAGTCCTCCTCGTCGACGACTTGATTACGACTGGCGCAAGCAAAATCGAAGCCGCAGCGCCTTTAACAGCAGTTGGATTGCGCGTTAGCGATTTCATCGTCATCGTAGACCGCGAGCAAGGGGGGCGAGAAGAACTCGAAGCAAAAGGTTTCGCGCTCCACGCCTTAATGAAGATAACCGACTTGTTGGCGGAATTAAGGAAACAAGGATTAATCGATGAAGCGAAATATGCTGAAACTATCGAATTCATTCAAAGAAACAAGGTGACGCCGCCGAAATGACGTCAATCATCAAAGAAAAAAAAAGCGTGATTCCAGCGTGCGACGTGGCGACGCTTGAAGAACTCGAAGCGCTCGTTAAAGCAGTTGATTCCGTGAAAGGAATAGGAGCCTACAAAATCGGTTTCTCGCTGGCGTTACCTTACGGGTTGCCCGCCGTGGTTAAGATTATTCGAAAACAATCAAAAAAGCCAATAATCTACGACCACCAGAAAGCTGGAACCGACATTCCTGACACGGGCGCGCAATTCGCAGCGGCGTGCGCGAGCGCGCGAGTCGACGCCGTTATCTTGTTTCCTCAAGCGGGGCCTGAAACCTTGAAGGCGTGGGTAAAGCACTGCGCTGGCGAGGGACTGCGCGTGATAGTTGGCGGCGAGATGACGCATCCAGCGTTTCTCGCAAGCGACGGAGGGTTCTTGACTGACGATGCCCCGCGGAAGATTTACGAACTTGCGGCTTCGCTTGGCGTTACCGACTTCGTAGTTCCAGGAAACAAGCCTGGGCGCGTCGAAGAGTACCGCGCATTCCTCGAATGGTTAGGCATCAAACCCGTTTTTTATTCGCCTGGCTTCATCGCGCAAGGCGGAGTTTTAAGCGAGGCGGCACGGGTTGCGGGCGAGAATTGGCATGCGATAGTGGGGCGCGCGCTTTACGGCGCGGGAAGCGGCGACGCGGCGGCGCGAGCCGCGGCGATGCGCGCCGCAGCCGAGAAATTGTGCGCAAAACTATTTGGATGATCGTTTTTCATTCGCGCTCGAAAACGATTTCGCCGCTCGAGATCGTTGCGACCGGCCAGCCGCGAAGCACGCGCCCCTCGAAAGGAGTCCACTTGCTTTTCCCGTGCAAGTCTTCGCCGCGCACTTTGCGCTCCAGCTTCAAGTCGACGAGCGCGAAGTCCGCGTCTTTGCCGACTGCGATGACGCCTTTGTCGTCGAACCCGTTTATTCGCGCTGGAGCGGCGCTCGCGGCTTGTACGACGCGCTGCAAGGAAAGCTTTTTTTCGTTCACCGCGTTGAGCAGCAAGGGCAGCATGGTTTCAACTCCAGGAAAGCCGCTGGGCGCCTTCCAATAATCTAGTTGTTTTTCGTGTTCAGCGTGCGGCGCGTGGTCGCTCGCAACCATGTCAATAAAGCCGTCAGCGAACGCGCGAAAAACCGCAGCGCGGTCGTTTTCGCAACGAATAGGAGGATTGACTTTCGCGTTGTTGCCTATGCGAGCGGCTTCCTCGGAATTGAGGAACAAGTGGTGTGGAGTCGCTTCAGTTGATACCGCAACGCCTTTCTTCTTCGCTTCGCTGACGAGCACGACTTCTTCCGCGCAATTCAAGTGGCAGATGTGCAAGCGCGTCTTGTGTTTTTCGGCTAAGCGCAACGCTTCGCGCGTCGCTTCAAGCGCGCATTTAGTAGGACGAACGCGGTTGTGGTCCGTCACGCCTTCTTTCAACGCTGTTTCCTTAAAGTGCTTGACTAGCGATTCTAATTCGGCGTGAACGAGAACGCGTTTTTTCAAATCAGCCGCGAGCGCGAACGCTGCTTCAAGCGCCTCGCCTTGCACGAGCAGCGAACCAGTGCTCGAACCCATGAAAACTTTTAGCCCGACGAAATCGTTTTCGGCTTTCTTTGCTTCCGCCGCATTCACCGTCTCGCTGTTTTTCGACTCAATGCCGAAATGCGCGTAGTAATTCACGACGCAGCCACCGCGACGCCTCGCCGCCTCGAGTTTCTCCTTCAGCCTCGCCGCGGTTGTCGTAGGCGGAACGCAGTTAGGCATGTCGCATACAGTCGTAACGCCGCCAGCCGCTGCCGCGGCTCCGCCGCTCGCAAAATCTTCTTTATAATCCCACTGCGAGCCGCGCGCGCCAGCCGAGCGGAAGTGCACGTGAGAATCAATAACGCCTGGAAGCAAAATGAAGCTTGTTTTGCCGCACTCGAGTTTTTCGTCGAACGGCGCGTTTATTTCTTGGCGGCTAACCTTCTTTATTTTCGCGTCGCACAACAAATTGAATTCTTTTAATTCGCCGTCGCGCAACAAGCGCGCGTTTTTCAAGAGTAAAGTCACAACGGCACCACTGCTCCACTCGCGTCACGCCGTGCTTTACCGAAGTCGCTCAACTCAAGCAAGTCGCGCGGAGAAAAAACCGGGCCGTCGATGCAAGCGAGGCGCGAGCCGCAAGCACAGTTGCCGCAAACGCCGTAGCCACACTTCATAAAGCGCTCGAGCGAAAACTGCAGGGGTAGCCGACGCGATTTGCAAATTTTGACGACTGCAGCCATCATTTTTTCAGGACCGCAAGTGAACGCGGCGTCGAATTTTTCTTTTTTCAACGCTTTCGCGAATAGTTCAGTGCAGAATCCCTTGAAGCCGAGCGAGCCATCGTCCGTCGCCAACCTAAAATCACAGCCGAGGGAGCGCAAGCGCTTCTCCAAAATAACGTCGTTCTGGGTTTTCGCGCCTTCAAAGAAAACAACGCGCACGCCGCGCTCGGCGCAGCGTTGCGCTAGGAAAGCGAGGGGTGCTGCGCCGAAACCGCCTGCCACGCAAGCCACTCGCTTGGCTTTCGCGGGGATTTCAAAAGGCTTGCCGAAAGCGCCTTGAACACCGATGCAATCGCTTTTTTTCAAGGCAAAAAGTTTTTCCGTGAAAGCGCCTACGCGCGCGACGGTAACCGCGAAGTCGTTATTGTTTTGACTCATTACTCCAAACGGCTTGGCGTCAACGCCAGGCAGCCAAAGCATTACGAATTGTCCGGGCTCCGCGTCGAGTTTCGCTTGAAAACGCAGGGTTTTAACTTTACTGTTTTCTTCTTCGATGCCAGCGATTTCGACGAAAGCAAAATTTTCCTTGGTTATCGTCGTTGCGACGTCAACTTTTTTTTTCATGAGCTAGTCCCACTAATTCACGCGTTTTCGAGAAACCGTTTTTCTTCATCCACTCGCGCATTTCCTCGCAAACTAAAGCGAAAACTCTTATGCCGCGCGAGTAAACAGCAGTTCCTATCCCGACGGCGCTTGCGCCAGCCATCATCATTTCAACCGCGTCGCGCCCGCTAGCGATTCCGCCTACGCCTAAAATCGGGATTTCAAGGCGATCGAAAAGCGAGTAAACGCAACGAAGCGCTACTGGCTTGAGCGCGGCGCCGCTCACGCCACCGACTTTGTTGCTTAACACGGGCGCGCGCGCTTCCGCGTTTATTACCATGCCTGGACCAAGCGTATTCGTCGCGGTAATTGCGTCAGCGCCAGCATCTTGGCAAGCAAGTGCAACGCTCACGAGATTAGGCGCGTTCGGCGATAATTTAACGCTCAACGGGGTTTTCGGCGCTGCGTTTTTAATCGATTCAACAACGCTGCGGCACGCAGCGGCATCGAAAGCAAATGGCTTGCCGAATTCGCTTTCCACGTTAGGACAAGAAACGTTTGCTTCCAGAAGCGCTGGCTTCGCGCGAGAGAGAATGCCGGCGACTTCACCGAATTCGCTTGCCGTCTCGCCGAAAACGCTTGCGAACAAGGGAGTGCGCCCAAGCGCGCGTTTTGCCGCGAGGATTTCTTTTAATTCTTCTTCCGCCCCAGGATTGGAAAGTCCGACAGCGTTGATGAAACTACCTCCAGGCAAGGGTAGCATTACTGGGTTTGGATGCCCCACCCGCGGCTTTAAGCAACACGATTTCGTCGTCACCGCGCCCGCTCCGCCTTCGCGCGCCACACGCGCGAGAACCGCAGCGCTTACGCCAAGTACGCCTGAAGCGAGTACGGTCGGGTTGCGCAAGCGCATGCCGCAAAAACTAGTTTCGAGGTTCGGTTTCGAACCCACTCAAACACCTTATTGTTTTACCTGCGCTGATTAAAAAACAGTTTCGGCGACATCAGCGCCATTCGTATAGAGAAAATCAAGAAATTGAAGTAAAACACTTGGTTTCCACTGTTCCGGCAACGCAAGTTTTAAAGCCAAGCGCGGCGTTTGTTTTTTGATTCAAATGGTTGCAGTTGCCGAAGTAATCAAGAGAATGCGTGCAGAGGGAATGACGCGAGAACAAATAATCGACACTCTAGCCGAACTCGGTTTTCCCAACGCAGCCGAGCTTTACGATAAAAATGCTGGCGCGCAACAAGCTCCAAAACCACCAACGCCAAAACCGTTTGGATTAGCCGAAGCGGCGGCGCGGGAGGAAAAAGAAGAGGATGCTGAAAAAAAAGTCGGTGGCAAAGAAGGCGACAAAGAAGAAAAGCCATTGTTCGAAGAAGTGAAAAAAACGGAAAAAGAAGGCAGAAGCGAAGTAAGCAGCGAACCACGCGAGTTGCAAATTACTCAAGTTAGTGACGAAGGACTAGAAAAAACGGTGAGCATCGAAGACTTGCTTTCCAAGGAAGGCGTCGCGGCGACCGCTCCAGAGCGGGGCGCAGAAGCGACGCGGGAAACCGTGGATTCTTCGCTGCGTGCAAAACTAGAGGAAACCAACGCGTTGCTGCGCGCGTTAGCCGAGGTAAACAAAAAAATTTTGGAGACAGACCGCGAAGTTTTGATGCGCTTGAAGGCAAAAGAGGCTAAGCCTATTTAAAAAAGTGTTTGGTCGATTTAAATGACTCGAGAATTTAATTTCCCGAAACGCGTTTTTACGCCGAACTTATTATTCGGGAGACACGCGGACACTCGCCCAGTTAAGAACTTCGTAGAAAAACTCGCGCGCTTAGGTGCTGCGCGAGGCTCGAACCCGTTCGACGACGCGGATTCGCTCGAGCGCGCGCTCGAGCGAAGCGAGTGGGGAGACGCAGTCGTGCGTTACCCCCCGTTTCCCGACAAGTCTTTCGTGCCTTTCGCGCGACAGTATTACTTGTTTTTGCGCGGCAAGCTCGTCGCACGCCGCGGCTCAAGCAAAAAAAGCATTAAATAATGCTAAAAAAGAATGGAAGAAAAGCGTGGTTGCAAGTAAATTACTCGCGTTACACTCACGCTAAGCCAGCGCCGGCAAGCACCATTATCACGAAAGCGCAAAAAATCCACGCGAGCACGCCGTCGCCAACTAATTTACCCAAGCCTTGAAAGTAAAGCAGTACCACGAGCAAGAACAAAGGCAGGAGTACGCCGAGCCCGGCGCCCAGCAGCGCTGCTTTAATCGCAAAGACTACGCCGAAGAGCACTGCGAAACCCCAAACTAACGGGTTTTCGCTGACTTCAACCATTCCCGTAAAAGCCATTAGCGCTACGAGTACGAAAAAGAATATGACGGCAGAGTCTTCATTCAACCCGCTTAAAGGAAGCCAACTCACTATAAACCACTTTCTCGCGTTAGCCGCCGCGCACTCCAGCCGCACCAAACAAGCCAGACGTTAGGGCTTAGCACTACTTTTAAGTAGTAACACATTTATAAAGGTTGCGGTAAGAGGGGTAAGAGGTAAGAAGCAAGGAGTCGTAGTTCAGTGGATTGGACGGCTGTAGTTTGAGGCGGCTACTCCTCTTCGTCTTCGCCGTAACGCTTCCGGCGCTTGTAGCTAGGCACTCCCTCGATTTCCTCCTTCAATTCCGCTATTTGCTTGCTTTGCTCGCGCAACAACCGCATTAATTCTTCTTTTTCAGCGCGCTCTGCTTCCAAACGCCTTTTTTCTTGCGGAGTCATGAAAGGAGGAAAACTGCGTTTAACGCTTTCCTCGAGAATTTCGTGTGTTAAACTTTGCGCGCGAGGCGGCGGTTGAATAATGATTATTGGGCGCTTGATTTTTTTCTTTTTCTTCGGCGCTGCAGGCGCGGCTGGAAGTGCAGGTGGACGCGCTTGAAAGGGCTTTGCCATTCCAGGCGGCAAGGGACGCCCAGTCGCTTTTTTCGCGTTTAGGAGTATAATCACCAAGAGAAAAGCGAATGCAGCGTAAACCAGCCACTCCCACTGTAAAACGAAGGCGAGCGCAACCAGGGCGACGACGAGCAAGTAAGTTATTTTCACTTTTTTCAAGCACCGCTCCGCCAGCACTACCCAACTTTAAAACGCGTTTTACGCGCAAACGCGTTTTTTTCACCATTCCGGCTCTTCATTCGTCGTCTTGCGCGGCTTGCCATACTTTCCACCAGTAACAGTGCGCACTACTGCCCTGCCGAGCGTGTCAAGCATTTCGCCGTCAGCCGCGAAAATGTCTTCAAACAAAGAGTTTGCTTCCCAATTCGGCTTGATTTTGATGTCGATGTTTGACGGCACGTCTGGTTCTTCTTGCTCGATGATGACGTCTGGTCCGGTTGAAGTCCCGCCGCTGGACTGCGTTGGACGTTTTCCCGAAGCAACTGCGCTAAAGAATGCTAAGACGAGGAGCACTAGCGCGATGAAGCCCAAGAAAAGCATTCCCTCGTTAACGAGAATGAAGGCGATAACTGCGAGCACAAAAACGAGAAGCAAATTCACGTCTTTTTTCACCTTTTTGTTGCAAGTACGTTTTACCTGCCGCGAAACTGTTCTTCAGGTTGAATGTCCCAACCTTTTTCCGCGTGTTTTCCAGTCGCCGCGCGATAAGCAGTGCTTCCGAAAACATGCAGTATTGGACCCAAAAAGTTTTTGCCGAATTCCTCCCACATTGAGCGGTTTTCCCAAGTTGGATAAACGCGCACTTTGTACAAGTGTGACGACTCGTGCTTCTTCTTGCCTCCGACTTTAACGATTAACGGCGCTCCATCGCCTTCCGAAGCAACGCTTGTCTTAGCCTTCGCTCCAGCGTCTTCATCGCTTACCGTCGAATAGTAGTAAAGCGCGAGCACGAGGCCAACGAGGCACAACACTGCTAGGAAAAGAGAGTCTTCAACCAAGAAGTAGAACGCCGCGCCAGCGAAAACCAAAACTAAAAGCCAATTCACACCCAACCGCCTTTTTTTCAGTAAATTAGTTTTCGCGGCGTTGGTTTTAATGCCTTTGGTTAAGCAGGTTAAAAAGAGGCGCGACCGATAATAAAGTCAGCCGCTTTAAAAAGTTCAAGCGCCCAACGCGTTTTTCAGTAGCCACCCATTCCGCCGTAACCGCCGTAAACGTCAGGCGAAGGGTGTTCTGCTTCCTTCCGAGAAATCAATAAGAGAATCAAAAACAAGCCGCCGACTATCACCCACAAGCGGTATTCGCCCAAGTCGGTAAGTAAAACGAGTGCTGCGAGCACGCCGCCAACAGCCGCCGCCGCCAGCAAGTACTTGCTTTTGCTTGTAACTAGGAGGACGACGAACAAACCCGCGGCAATCCACCACAAGTTGCTCTTTACGGCGAGCAGCATTAGAACGATGATAAACAAGAAAGTGAAGTCCAAAAGCCAACGCCTCCCTTTTTTAGTTACCGCGACCGCGTTTTAAAGCGCGCTGTTGCCCGTCTCCAGCGTTAAGCCACGACAAAAAAAGTGTTCCACGCGAGGGATAAAGGCCAACGTCTTTTTTATCTGCCGCGCCCGGCTTCCCAAGGCTTTTCAGCTTCGTGCTCGTGCTTGCCTGTGACGAGGCGAAAAGCAGTGCCGAAAATCGAGTCCATGATGTCGCCCAAATCTTGCATGCTCATTTCCCAACTGTCGCGACGCTTGC
>JAVYMB010000026.1:0-8799 GCA_038740145.1 Candidatus Norongarragalinales archaeon
CTTTAGAATCAAACTCCGGGTTTTCGAAATGTGCGGCATAATTGGCTATGCTGGACCGCGAGAGGCTGCGCCGCTTATTCTCGATGGACTCAAGCGCCTTGAATACAGAGGGTACGATAGTTGGGGAATCGCTTGCGTCGGTGAGGATGGTAAAGTGCGCGTAGTTAAGAAAGCCGGCAAAATCGGCGCCGCAAGCGAAGGTGTCTTTTCTTTCACGAGAGGAAGTGTTGGCATCGGACACACGCGTTGGGCGACGCACGGAGTCGTAAACGATGAAAACGCACACCCACACGCTTGCTGCCGGGGAGAAGTATTCGTCGTCCACAACGGAATAATCGAAAATTACGCCGAACTCCGCGAGGAGCTCGAAGCACGCGGACACCGATTTGCTTCCGACACGGACAGCGAAGTTGTGCCACACTTAGTTGAAGAAATTCACTCGGCGGGAGCGCCGCTTGATGAAGCAGTTATCGCGGCAGCGCGGCGCTTGCGCGGTTCTTTCGCTCTCGGCGCCACGAGTTCGCGCCAACCGAATGCGCTAGTCGGAATCAAAAAAGACAGTCCGCTCATTGTCGGCTTGGGAGAACACGCGGGAAAAAAAGAGATATTCGTCGCTAGCGACGTCCTCGCGTTCCTGCCGCATACGAAGCAAGTTGTTTTCCTCAACGACGGCGAAGCCGTGATAGCGAAACGCAACGAAAAAACCGGCGGTTGGAAAGCGGAATTCAAGGATTTCAATGGGCGCACTCTGCAAAAGCAGGCTTCACTCGTCGAGTGGGACGCGGCACAGGCGACTCGAGGAGGTAAAGAACACTTTATGTTGAAGGAAATTATGGAGCAGCCAGCGGCGTTGCGACAAGCCGCGATGCAAGATGAGCAAGCTCTCAACGAATTCGCTGGCGAACTCAAGCGCGCGCAGCGAATCGTTTGCATTGCTTGCGGAACCGCGCGCCACGCGGCAGTCATTGGACAACACTTGATTTCGCGGCTAACTGGAAAAAGGATAGAGGTCATCATCGCGAGCGAAGCCCAGTATTTCGCCGACTGGCTAGACGAAAACTGTGTGCTGCTTTGCATATCGCAAAGTGGCGAAACCGCGGACGTCCTTGAAGTCGTGCGCCGCGCTAAAGTGAAGGGCGCACGCGTGCTAAGCATCTTGAACGTCGTCGGCAGCACTCTCGCACGCCTCAGCGACCGCGCGTTGTTCATTAATTGCGGTCCTGAAATCGCGGTCGCCGCCACGAAGTCGTTCGCAAACCAACTGGCGCTTTTCTACCTGATAGCATTCGCAATGGCTGAACGCGGCGGGGAAGGCGCGCGACGCGTGCGCGAAGCCGCGGATTTCGTCGAAAAAACTATTCGCGATAATGACGCGAAAACGCGGGAACTAGGAGTCAAGCTAGCGAAGTGCGAAAGCGTTTATTTTGTAGGGCGCGGAGTTAATTTTCCCGTCGCATTAGAAGGCGCACTCAAACTCAAAGAAGTGTCTTACATCCACGCCGAAGGAATGCCCGCTGGAGAGCTCAAGCACGGGACGCTCGCACTAATCAGTCAAGGCACTCCCGTCGTACTGCTGAACCCTCGAGATTATACGCATGAAGACGCGCTCAACAACGGGCGCGAAGCGAAGGCGCGGGGCGCGTGGCTCATTGGAGTGAGCGATGAGGCGAGCAGCGCTTACGACGAATTCGTTCGCTTGCCAAAGCTCGACGGAAGCGAAGACGCGGAATTGTTTTATCCTCTACTTGAAGTAGTGCCCCTACAATTGATTGCGTACCACGCGGCGGTGGCGCGCGGACTAGACCCAGATCACCCTAGAAATCTTGCAAAAGCAGTCACCGTAAAGTAAGCAAAGGAAACCAAAATGGAAACTAAAGCGATTTTGTTCGACGCCGACGGCGTGCTTCTTGACTCGCACGAAGCTGTGGCGCGCACTTTCGCTGCCACTCTCTCGCGCTACGGGTTCCCTAAGAAAACGAAAAAACAAATCATGAAGTGGAACGGACTCTCCGACGAAGAATGGATTAAAAAAATCGTTCCGCCGACGGCAGCGAGAAACGAAGCCCTAATGCTGGAAGCTGCGCGGTTCAACCGCGCGCAATACGCCAGTTACACAATGCTGAAGTACGCCAAGCCAGCGCGCGGCGTCGTGCGTGCGCTACACGCGTTGAGGAGCGCGGGCTTGCGATTAGGCGTAGTCACCAATCAAGGAAAACGTGAAGTGCGCGTTATGCAGCGCGTCCTTGGTTTTCGCGGATTTGACGTAGTGGTCACCGCCGACGACGTGCGCAAACCAAAGCCTTCTCCCGAAGGAGTGCTTAAAGCGCTGCGCCTCTTGCGAGTTTCGCCGGCTGAAGCGCTTTTCATCGGCGACAGCACAGTCGACGAGGCGACAGCGCGAGCCGCAGGAGTGCGCTTCGCACTTGTGGGAAAGCAAGTTAAAACGCTTGCGGAATTGCCCGCGCTTGTGATTAACGGCGGAAAGCGTAGAAGTAAGCGAATGAAGAGGTTTTGCGCTTGAACGACTACTTGATTCTAGCTGCTGGACGTGGCGCTCGGCTTTGGCCGATTACTGCAGATATTCCGAAAACAATGATTCGCATTCTCAAAAAACCGTTGCTGGAATGGATTATCGAAGGAATTTTACCCGACGCCAGGAAAATCGGAGTTGTCGTTGGCTACAAGCGCGGCGCAGTGGAAAATTATTTTGCAGCGAAGCCGTATGCGGACAAGATCGTTTTTATCGAGCAACGCGAGCAACGCGGAACAGGGCACGCCGTGCTTCAAGCGCGCGACTTACTGACAAGAGACTTCATTATCGGATGCGGAGACCACTTTTTCGCGCCTTCATTTTACGAAGTGTTGCGACGCGAAGCTGCGACAAAAAAATTCTTTTTCACCGCTAAGAACGTCGAAGACGCTAGCGAATTAGGCGTGTGGAAGACGGATGAAAGTGGAAACATCGTCGGAATATCTGAAAAAGCAGGCGGCGGACCGGGTTTAGCGAACTTGAATTGGGCGCGTGTTCCCAACGAGTTTTTTTCGTTTCTCGAGCGTGTGAGCGAGTCGCCGAGAGGCGAAATCGAGTTGACCGATGCGTACGCTGATTTTGCTCGGCAAAACGATGTTGAACTGCTTAAATACGAAGGATTCTGGAGCGGAATAGAATTTTTCTTTCACTACCTCGACGCAAACGCTTTTGCATTGCGCGAACTATTGAGCGGCGGAATTGAAGGCGAGGTTGAAAAAGGAGTCGAGTTAAAGGGAAAAATCTTCGTAGGCAAAGACACGCTAGTTCGAAGCGGAACGCGAGTTGAAGGACCGGCGTTCATCGGCGAAAACTGCGTTATTGGCCCCCACGCCTTTATTCGTGCTGGTACGACTATTGAAGACCACTGCCGCATTGGTTCAAGCGAAGTCAAGAACAGCATCGTCATGAGTTATTCAAATGCCCCGCACTATACGTATATCGGCGACTCCGTGATTTGCGAAGACGTTAACCTCGGCGCTGGAACGACAACAGCGAATTTGCGCTTCGACGACGCACCAATTCCAATCTTCGATCCTAAGAGCGGCAAGAAAATCAGTTCAGGGCGCCGCAAACTCGGCTGCGTGATTGGAGCGCAAACTCGCGTTGGAATAAACGCTTCAATAAACTGCGGCGTTGCGGTCGGCAGAAAATGCCGAATCTATCCGCACACGCTCGTCAAGGCGAATCTCGCTGATGAAAGTATTTGCATGGGAAGCGAATACTCAAGCGAAGAACGCGCCGCGGCTGAAGAGAAAAAAGCGAAGACAAAAAAAGTAAAAACTAGAAGATGGTTGAAGCGAGGGGTTAAACCGTGTTCAAGGGATACGACGTTCGAGGAGTTTACGGAAGCGAAGTAGATGAGCGAAAATTCTTCGTGCTCGGAAAGGCGGTGGCGCAGTTCGGCGACGAACTTGTTTTAGGCAAAGACTATCGTGAACACAACGACTCGCTCGCAGTAGCTCTCGCAGCTGGCTTCGATAAAAAAATAGTTTTCCTTGGGCACGCCACTACGCCCGCAGTCGCGTGGTGTTCGCGAAAGCTCGGCGCTTCACTTACCGCTTCCCATAACCCGCCAGAATACTGTGGAATGAAGCCTTTTCGCGAGCGCCGTTGTTTTTACGACGAGGAGTTGAGCCAACTCAAGGTTTACTACGCGCGAGAAGAAAATACTGCAAACACAGCAAGCGCAAGCACTTTTAAAAACAATTCTAAATTCACTGGAGAGTTGAAGCGCGAAGGCGAAAATGAACTAGAAAAATACTTGGACTCGCTTCCAGAGTTTCACGACGGAATCTACGATCTCGGCGGTGGAGCGGCATGCGCCTTCAAAAAAATTTTTCCGCGAGAAAGCACGATTTTCAGCGAGCCGGACGCGCATTTCTCGAAGCGGCAGCCTGAACCGACCGACGAAGCGCTTGGCGCGCTCAAACGCGAAACCCTCAAGCGCCACGCTCTCGGATTTGCTTTCGACGGCGACGCTGACCGAGTCGCAGTCGTCGACGTAGGAAAAAAAATCGATGCGGGGGCAGCCGGCGCTTTTTACGCATCGCGCTTCCTCAAGGCAGGCGACGTTGTTGCGCTGACGATCGATGTTTCCGACGAAGTGTGTGAATGGTTCGAGGCAAATGGTTTTCAAGTCGCGCTTTCTGCAGTAGGCGACATCAACGTAACGCGAAAGGCAAGCGAAGCG
This sequence comes from Candidatus Norongarragalinales archaeon, assembly GCA_038740145.1. GTDB lineage: Archaea > Micrarchaeota > Micrarchaeia > Norongarragalinales > Norongarragalinaceae > CAITNU01. Next base: position 4,722 of record JAVYMB010000026.1, read on the forward strand.
CGCGCCGCGTTCAGCATGGAGCGAAGCGGGCACTACGCAGTAACGAAACATTTGTTGTATTCCGACGCGCTTTACTTTGCTGCACTGCTTTCAAGCACGCAGCCAGGCGAAATCGCTGCATTCGCCGAGCAGTTCACTCACGAAACGCTGACGGAAAAAATCGCGGCGCGAGTGAATTTCCGCGACTTGGAAAAACTCTTCCGCGCGAAAAACCCGATTGCGCTTGAAACAGTCGACGGAATCAAGGCGCGGTTCGACGACTACTGCATTCTCGTTCGCGCGAGCCGAACCGAACCAATCGTGCGAGTAAGTGTCGAGGCGGCCGACGCAGACAAGGCAGTGAAAGGCAAGACGCTTGCGGAGGCGCTCATAAAGAAAGTCGCTTCGCAGGACTCAAACACCTCGTTTTAAAACATACGGCGAGTAAAAAGCACTCATGACTAAAGGCAAGCGCTTACTCGTTTTGTGTGCAGACATTGATGACGATTTAGGCGAGAAGGCGCGAGTGCGCGGCCCAGTCGTTGGAAAAAAAGCGAACCTCGAGGCGGCGGCGAAACTCGCACTCGCCGATCCAGCGGATACTGACAGCAATACGATTTTCGAGGCGGTGCGCGTTTTCGACGAACTACGCGAAAAAAACGAGGTGGAAATCGCTACGCTCACTGGCGACGCGCGCCTCGGCTACGCTGCAGACGCGAACATTGCGCGCCAACTCGAACGCGTCATTAACGACTTTCGCCCAGAAGCAAGCGTTTTCGTGAGCGACGGAGCAAGCGACGAACGCGTTCTTCCACTCATTCAGTCGCGCGTTAAAATCAATAGCGTGCGCACGCTGACGATGAAGCAAACAAAAGAACTAGAAAAAACGTATTTCGTTATTCTTGACAAACTCAAGGAACCTCACTTTGCGCGCATCGTCTTCGGCATTCCGGGGCTCGCGCTCCTGTTATTCGCGTTTTCTGAATTTCTCGGCGTGCGGTTGTTCGTCGGCTTAATTGGCGCTTACCTTGTCTTAAAAGGACTTGGAATCGAGGAACGCCTTCTAAAGCGCGTTTCACTAACAAGTTACTCGAGCTTTGAAAACATTTCCTTCGTTTTTTATTTCGCCGCAATTCCGCTCGTCGCCGTTTCTCTTTGGATGGCAGCAACACACGTCATTGCGGTACAGTATGCCGGCGAGACAAGCATCGCGAAGCTCGCGGCTTGGTTCATTAAAGACTTGCTGTTACTTTTACCAATCGCGCTTCTCCTCATAATCGCAGGCAATGTCTTGCAAGCTGTGACTGAAGAAAAAAAATTTTTGCTTCCAAAACAAGTTGTTTACGGCGGCTCGGTTTTCTTGTTTTGGCTAGTTTTCAATAACGCAGCTGACTGGATTCTTGGGACAATAGCGTTTTCCGACTTTTTTTATTCACTGCTCTTAGGAGTAATCGCTATGTTTCTCTTGATTTACTTGTCGCGAGAGTTCAAAAAAGGAATCGTCTCGCGACTCAAGCTCGAAGGAAAAGAGGCATACACGGAAATCGGGGGACTCATTGGGCACGTAGTTGGAATCGACAAGAAGAAAGACGCATTCATCGTACAAACCACTGCGGGACAAAAAATAGATCTTGACTTCGACCACATAAGCAACGTCGGAGAAAAAATAATAATAAAGTATTGAGACGTTGAGATAAGTTGAAGGTGGCACGGCGGGAATGAGGAGTTGGAGCAGTGCAGCGGACGAAAAATACTTGGAACTCCTCGCGGATTATGCTGCGAAGCAAATCGCCGCGCAACGCGCTAAACGCGAGAATGCGCCTAAAATCGAAAGCGCGACGCGCGCGAGGCACGCGCGACACGTCGGCGCAATCGTTAAGGGGGCGCGGCGTAGTTTCGAAGTGAGTAAAGCGCACAAGCACGCGTTGTTACTCGCATTGGATGGACGCAGCGCGCAAGAAATTGCTGAAGCGAGCTAGGAAAGCGCGTTGCGTGTCGCGTGAGTTTCTATAAACCGCCGCGCGTTGGTTTTTCAGTCGGATAGTAAAGCACTCCGATAAACACTAGGATTATTCCGAGAATCGCGTCGACGACTGCTGTTTGCAGGAAAATGTTTTGCGCTTCCAAAGCCATTTGTTTTCCTTGCAGTACGAGTTCGCTTACCCCACTCTCTTCTCCAAGTGCTTTCACGCTTTGCTCTATAGACCAAATTTGGGCTTTTACGGTCGGGCCCGTAGTCCAATACTGGTTTGCTTGCTGTAATGCTTGAGCGAGAACCAGTGCGCCCAGCACGAGGAACACTAAACTCAACGCCTTGCTTCTCAAACTAAACCACCCCTCAAACCAAATGCTCAACGCTTAAAACTACTTGATTAAAACCCTTCTCGACGCAACTCTTCACGCGGTGAATTTAATGCCGCAATGTTATTTAACACACGTGTTCACCAAAGAAAAAACGAAAAAACAATTCAGCGGAAAACCCAAAATTTTTTCTTTTGCGATACGATGCTTGGCGCACGCTTATCTTGCTTGAACGAGTGAGCTCGATTTACTTCTTCTCCAAGCTCGAAAAGCATTCGCGTAAGCGCCTCGAAGAGATCGTGTCCAGTGACGCCAACGAATAGTTCGCCGTTTTCCAAGCGAAGCGTTCCCTTCAACTCAAAGAGTTTCTTGCCTGTACCGCCCACCCCGCTTGGCTTTACGTAAACACTGAGCGAACGCGCGGTCGGCAAGCGCTTCTGAAACTTTTCTAGCGCTTTCTCGCACTCTTCAATGATTGACTGTTTAAAAACAGCGTCTTCGCCTACTAGTCCCGAGACGGTTACGCGTTGCCGCTCGCGCGTCCAAGGCATTATGCCTTTCGCTTTCGCGTAAAACTTTTTTAAAAACCGCTTTACCACACAACACGCCTTCGCCTGCGATTAGGAGGCAAAGCCTTAATAACCTAACGCCGACTTCCAAGGCAAAGCGTTTACTATAAGCAACGCGACGGTTGCGACGCCCAACGCGGTGGAAATCAAAGCGCCGCGCCGCCTGCCGAACGTCGCACTCAACTCTTCAAAGAAAACGCGTTGTCCGTCAGTCAAAAACAACGGCAACAGATTCACTGCAGCAATAACGAAATTAAAGACCAACGAATAGTAAAAAATTATCAAGAGGAGAGAAAGAAAAGGGTACACGCTTTCCGCGCCGCCAACCAGCACGTCGCGCGCCTCGAACGCCGCGCGTTCTTCGAAAACAACGCCGAGGAAAGCGTTGCCGCTGGCAGACGCGCCTGAAGCGAACCGCTTTACGCCGCCGCTGGTTTCAAAAACAATTTCTTCTCCACCTCGCCGCTTGCCTACCGCAGCGAGGATTTCTCGCACAGTTGAAACGCGCGCTCCGTCAACACTGTAAACAATTTCGCCTTCCTCGAGCGCGCCTTCCGCTGGCGCACCCTTCTTCACCTCGCGTACGACTAACGCAGTAGGCGGAAGGAATACGCGAGTGCTGCTTTCGCCGTTACTCTCGTTCTTCACTTCTATTTCAACGCTCGCCGTGCCAGCCAGCGACGCTTTCGCGAGCGCCGCATTCGCGGCAGCAGCGTTTCGCGTCGCTTCGCCATTGATGCTCGCGATGCGCGCGCCGGTCGGCGCTAATGATGGAAAAAGTGTTGACTCGACTTGCGCGCCGGCAACGACGCTTTGAAGCGCGAGGCTGGCTGCCGGCGCCAACGCTAGAAATGCGAGGAAGAACAACGCGTTTGAAGTGCTTCCAGCGATTAGCATTCGCCGCTTGTCGCGCAGCCGAATTCGCTTGAAGGCATTCTCGTCTGGTTCGACGAAAGCACCGACAGGTAGCCAGCCGAATAGCAGCATGCCTGAACTCTTGATGCGCAATCCAATTATTTTGCACGCGATTCCGTGCGCGAGTTCATGCACGATTGCAATGATGGCTAAAGCGATTATCGCTTCCCAAGGAATCGTAACGCCTGGAACGACTGGAACGACGCCTGGGGGAGTTTGCGGAACGGTCAAGACGAGCCAAGCGTGTTGAACTAAGAATGAAAAAGCGAAGCCGAACAAGCCTGCAAGCAAGTAAAGAGAAAACGGCGTCCATG
>JAVYMB010000027.1:0-8465 GCA_038740145.1 Candidatus Norongarragalinales archaeon
GGCGTAGTTGCCTAGAAACTCTATTTTCTTGTTTGCTCGCGCCTGCGTTACCAGCGCAGCCTCGGCTATTGGAGGGCTACGGTGGACTACTAGCACGCGTTGCGCAACGTCCGCTAGAAGCAACGCGCTAGTTAACGCCATGTTTCCGCCGCCGATTACGGCGACTGACTTGCCTTTGAAGAACGGCGCATCGCAAGTAGCGCAGTAACTCACGCCGCGCCCCGCAAATTCTTTTTCTCCTGGCACGCCGAGGTTCTTGTAAGCCGCTCCCATCGCGAGAATCAAAGCTTTGCAACTGAATTCCTGTAAATCGTCAGTTTTAACAATAAAACCTTCCAGAGAAGGCTCGAGTTCGCTTACTTTTTTGAATAAGAGAGTTGCGCCAAAGCGCTCGGCATGGTTACGCATGCGTTCCGCTAATTCACTCCCAAAGATTTTTTCGAAGCCTAAATAGTTTTCAATGACGTGTTCGCCGGCAACCGCGCCGCCCCACGCCTTGCCTTCAAAAACCGCGGTGCGCAACCCACGGCGCCGCGCGTAAACCGCGGCACTCAAACCAGCTGGTCCGCCGCCGACAACGCAAACATCGAAAGAGTTTTTCAAGCAAAACAGCCGTCCGACTAAAAAAACTAACGCAGACTATGCCTTCCACATTCTTAATAATTTTTCCCGTGATGGTTGAAACGCCGCCTCGTGCGCGCATTCAAGAATAATACTGCCGTCGAACTCAAGGCGCCGCAACACGCGCAGCCACCACTCGTAATCAATCGAGCCGTCCCCAATTCCCAAGTGCAAGTCGTCTCGTTGCTCGAGCAGCGTGTCCGTCGCGTGAACGTAATCCGGCACCCGCTTTGCAAGCGCTTGCTTTTGGCGCGTGAGTTCCGCGTGCGCGATGTCAAGGCAAAAACCAGCGCCGCACGCGCGCGCAGCGCGAAACAAGTTTTCCGCGCGAGCGAAAAAGTCGTGTCCCAAACAATTCTCGAAGACCACGCGCACGCCATCGTGCTGCGCTTCGCGCACGAAAGGCGCTACTTCTCCAACGAATTCTCGGAAGATTTCGGTTTCGTCTCCACCGAACGAGGCGTAAACGTGTTGCATGCGCCCGCCGTGCAGCACGTAGTGCGTCGCTTCAAGCGCAGACGCAGCTCGCAAACTGCGGCGCAAGAGCGCGCGAGTCGCGCGACGGACTGCCGCGTCCTTGTGTCCGAGCTGCATAGTCATAAAAGGACAGTGCATGGAAAAACTCAAAGCGTGGTCGCGCTTGATTTTGCGCAGTGCGGCGACGTCGGCTCGCGTCAAAAAGTGCGGGTGTTCGAAAATGACTTCAATAAAGCGAAAATTTTTTTCCGCGAGTCGGCGAACGGCTTCGCTTGGCTTCAAGTAAAGCCCGTACAAAGTGCTTGCCCCAACGCGCATTAGGAAAACAGCCACCTCGTTGTTTTTTGTTTTTGTCGCAACGGTAAATCGCGCCGCAACTTCAAGAAGTGATTTTTTTTGCTAGTTCCTCTTCATCCACGTGCAAGCCTAGGCGCTTGAAGAAACTCGCTATATTGCGGCAGTCTTTCGCGAGGAACTCGCGCGCTTTCGGATGCGCGGCGCTAACGCCTTGCCCCCAATCGATGAGTACTGGTTCTTGCGTTCCTCCTTCGCCAGCGCGAATCATTACGTTGAAGGAGCTCAAGTCGGAATGCACTATTCCCGCGCGCCACGCGCGGCGTGCTTGCTCGACGATTTTCTCGAGGAGTACTGGCGCGTCGCTTACGACTACGTCTTCAAGGAGCGCGTACGGAATGCCGCGTTCGCCGACGAACTCCATTACGATTACGTTGTCGCGGCGAGCCAGTGGGCGCGGCACGCTAGCGCCTTCCGCGGCGCACGCTTGCAAATTCGCGAATTCTTTGCGCGCCCATAACTTAACGAAGTCACGGAGTTTGCGGCGCACTCTCCGTGCGTCGAAACGCGGGTCGCCTTCAAGGTACTCGAGTGCTCGGCGAAACGCCGTCGTCTCGTACTTAAAAATTTTTACGGCGACGAACGAGCCGTCTCGCCGCGTGCCGCGGAAAACAATTGCTTCCTTGCCGCTTGCAATTGGGTAATCGAGTGACTTGAAAACGCCGGCGTTCATTAGCGAGACGAGCGCATCAAGCGTCTTGCGGTCGAAAACCTTGCACGCTATTTTGTTTATTTCGCGTAACGGCTTGTCTTCACGGCGCGGCTTCTTGCGAGTCGACAGTTTGCGAGCCAAAACCTTCCCCTTGTTGATTGCGCTAGCGAGTATTGTGTAGCAATTACGCCGCGAAGGATTTTAAACCGCGTGCTGGAAAAAAATACGGCGAAGCAGCGTATATTAGCACTGCACTGGAAAGCCAAAAAAAAACAAAAAAAAGCTTTTTTTCTTTCCTCGCAACACAGAAAAACAATAGATTTCTTAAAGACGTTTCTAAAGAGGTCGGCGGAGTGTAAAAGAATGGAGGAAAATAGTGCAAAGGAAACGCTCGCATTGAAAATCGCGCGAGTAAAGCAACGCCTCGCGACAGCAGCCGCCCGCAGTCGCCATTCACTTCCAAAAATCGTTTTCGTGACGAAAACAGTTGACGCGCCGACGATTGCGTGCTTGGCGGAACTCGAGAGTCGCGTCGCAGTCGGCGAAACGCGTGTTCAAGACGCTTTCGCGAAAATGCTTTGGCTCAAGCAAAACTGCCCGCAGCTCGCTTCGCGAATCGAATGGCATTTCATTGGACGCTTGCAAAGAAACAAGGTTGCAAAGGCGGTCGCGGCGTTCGACTGCATTCAATCAATCGACTCGCTTGAACTCGCGCAGAAAGCGAGTCGCGCGGCGCAACTCGCAGGCAAAACAATTCCCTTATTCATCGAAGTAAACATTGCTGGCGAAGCGTCGAAAGGAGGAGTTACGCCTGAAAAAGCCGTGGAACTCGCGCGGCAAGTCAAAGAATTGCCGAACTTGCGGCTTGAAGGCTTGATGACGATCGCGCCCTTCGTTGAAGCCGAGAAAACACGGCCGTTCTTCAAGAAAATGCGGGCACTCGCAAATTCGCTTGGATTACGCACGTCAATGGGCATGAGCAACGATTTTGAAGTAGCAGTCGAGGAAGGCGCGGACGTCGTGCGAATCGGGCGCGCGATATTCGGTTAAAGCACTACTTCAGCGTCTTGCAAGTAAACCAACGTTTTTCGCGCGAGTGCAAGTCACGCCAGTGCAAGTGGGCCCGCAGGGAATCGAACCCTGGTTCTTCGCTGTGTGAAAGCGACGTCTTACCACTCGACTACGGGCCCGCAAAGCGCTCTACACACTCAGCGCGTTTAAAGTAGGTGATGAAGAATAAATAATTAATCGTTTTGAAGTTTGTTTTGAAGTCGTGATTAAAGAGTTAAGGGTTTCAAGCCATGAACAAAAACGCGGCGCTTGCACTCTTAATCGCCGCTACAATCACTTGGGCTTCTACTTTCGTTTTAATCAAGAGCGTCGTCGCGTTCATCGAGCCGTTCGCCTTAAACGCCGCGCGCTTTACCGTCGCGTCCTCGCGCTCTTCTTTGTGTTGAAAATAAAGAAAGTCGAATTAACGCGTGGCGCGTTGCGCGACGGAGCAATCGTCGGCTTTTTCACTTTCGCCGCTTACGGCGCGCAAGCGTTCGGGCTAAAATTCACAAGCGCAACGAACAGCGCGTTCATCACGGGCTTGTTCTTGTTGTTCGCGCCAGTTTGCGCTTTCGTTTTCCTGCGAAAGAAATTCAGCGCTGCGCAACTGCTTCCAGCCGCGCTCGCCCTCGCAGGATTGTATTTGCTGTCGTTTTCACTCGATTCATTAAATGCGGGCGACGCGTTGACTCTCGCTTGCGCGGTTTTATTCGGTTTTCAAGTGGCTTTAAACCAAGAATACTCGCGGCGCAACGAAGTTTTCGCGTTGCTTTTCGGCAACCTCGCGACTGTAGCCGCATTGTCTCTCGCGAGCGCGCTCGTCCTCGGCAACACTTTGCTTCCGCCCATGACTTTAAAAACAGTGCTGCAAGTCGCGTACCTCGCGTTTTTCGGTTCTTTGTTTGGTTACTTTGCAATGACTGCAGCGCAACGCGAACTCCCTTTAATGCTCGTCGTCTTAATCTTGAGTTGCGAACCGTTCGCGGCAGCGCTGATGGCAATCGCTTTCGGTGAAACGATTACGGCTTTTCAGTGGCTCGGCGGTGTTTTGATGGTTGCAGCAGCGTTTTTGTCGCAAAAAATAGAGTTGAACGCTGAAAATCAAGGAGCACGCGGTTAAATTTGAATCGTGCTGTTCAACACCTGCGTCGTGGCGGGATTTTAATCGGATGAACAAAGCGGCTAGGCGGTGGAGAAACTGCTCTAACAACTTTTTTCGCAACGCGCTCCGCCAAAGAACGGCGTCGCAATTCCACGCCGGCTAAACTGCGGTTGATTGAATAACCTCCACCAACTGGCTCTTGAATAGTGATTTGCCTAGTTCCTGTAACCACCACGTCTTGGTGCTTATTTTCAATAAGGCGTGCGACTGACTGCCTCAAAAACTCGAGTTCTTCACGAGTAAACTTGCACGCCTAACTTTCACTCTTAACTTTCGCATCTGCTTCTTCAATTACATCCTTCAATGAACGCAAGTAGTCCTCCAACTTTTTCTTTAAAGCCGCATCGTTGAGAGCGAGAATCTTGACGCAAGCAATAGCCGCATTTTTTGGGTCTAAAACTGTTTCGTGCGCGACTCCAGGCGGCATTCGCAAACTCGACCAAATGTCTTCAGCGTTGTAAGGCGGGCAAGTGATGACTGGAAGCGGCGAATTTGCGGCGACTACGCCGCTTAAAGCGTTGCTTAATCCAGCGATGGCAATTACCACTTTAGCGTCCTTGCTTTCCTTGAGGATTGCGAGAAGTTTCTCTGGAGTCTTGTGCGCGCTCGCCACGCGTTCTTCGTGCGAAACACCGAATTCATCTAAAACTCTAGTTATTTTCGCCGCGTGTTCAGCGTCTGAACCAGAACCCATCAAAACGAGAACTTCAGCCAAACCGACATCCCCTCACCAACCAATCGAAAACCATTCAAACAATTTTTGCGTTAATGAATTTCGCCGTCATTTCTGCGACTTTCTCGTAATTCCGCTTGACGCGAGCAAGCCCTTCCTCGCCAATATTCTTTTCGTTGCGGTAAACTTGCTTGTCCAACATTTCCTCCTTGCGTCCATGCGGCCAAATGCGCCACGAGTCGTTGTCAATCACGTCGGCGAGAACGAGTTTCCCGCTCGCCGTTCGGCCGAACTCGACTTTCAAATCAACGAGAGTCACGTCTTGCTGCGCCCACGCTTGCTCTAGCAACAAAAAAATTCGGCGCGCCGCATTCTCCATTTCCTCGACTTCCGCAGCGCTCGCAACGCCTTCCTTGATTACCTCGCTTTTCGAAAGCAACGGATCATGCCTAGCGTCGTCTTTAAGAAAAAACTCGACGAGAACTGGTTGAAAACGGTGTCCTTCACGAACTTCAGGGTGTCGCTTGAGGAACGAACCCGTCGCGATTCGGCGAACCACGACTTCAAGCGGAATCATTTTACAGCGTTGCACGACCATCGTTCGGTCATCGACGGCGCTAATGAAGTGCGTCGCGACGCCGTGCTTGTTGAGAAAAAGAAAAACGTTTGCAGTCGTCCTACCCGAAATCGCGCCTTTGCCTTGAATGACGTCGCGCCTCGCCCCGTCTCCCGCAGTAATGTCGTCCTTACTCTCAATTATTGCTTTTTGATCATCGCCTTTAACCTCGTAAACTCGCTTCGTTTTTCCTTCCGCGATTAAAGCGCCTTTCTCGAAACGCAAAACAAATTCGCCTCCGTCTTGCTCGTTTGCTCTTCAAGCTTTTTCTTTCTTTTTAGCTTCAACGAGTTTTTGTCCGAGTAACTTCGAAAAATCGCGCGCGCGCTGCGCCGCGTCGCCAACATGCGTTTTCGCGTTCATGATGCGCTCGACTTCGCTTGCACGCAAGAATTTCGCGACGCGCTTGTCTTTCGCGAGAGAGTCTTTTAACGGGTTTTTTTCGCCGCGTTGCACTGCTTGCCAAGCTCGCAGTGCATGCTCCCGCAAAACCTCGTGCATTTCTTGGCGGTTCGCACCACGCTTTACTAAAGCTATCAGCAAAGGTTCGGTTGCGGCGAAATCGCCGTATTTTTCAAGGTTTCGCGCGACTGCTTTAGCGTCGACGACGAGCCCGTCGAGAACTTTCAAGCCGCTGACGAGGATTTCGTCGACGGCGAGGAAAGCTTCCGGAAGGAACACGCGCTTGTTCGCGCTGTCGTCGAGCGTGCGTTCGAGCGCGGAAAGCGCGGCATTGCTCCACGCGATGGCGGGCAACGCAGCCACGAATCGCGCAAGCGAACAAATTTTTTCGCAAGAAACAGGATTGCGCTTGAAAGGCATTGCGCTCGAACCCACTTGCCGCTCGCCAAACGGCTCGCTCCACTCGCCGTAAGCCGGCGTTTGCAGGAAGCGGACGTCGAAAGCAAACTTGTGCAACGACTGCGCGACGCCAGCGAGAAAGCAAAGCACGCGGTAATCTTGTTTGCGTGGGGCAGTCTGCGTGGTGATTTCAAAGGCTTGCAAGCCGAGTTCGTCCAACACGAGTTTTTCAAACTCTACTGACTTCATTTTTGTTTCCGCCAACAGAGCCGCGTAACTCGCGCTCGTTCCAACCGCACCCTTAAAGCCCTTCGCCTTGTAGTTTTCAAGCCAGTAACTCGCTCCCTCAAAATCCGCCAATAAATCTTGAGCGTAGAAAGCAAGGCGGTAGCCGAGCGTCGTCGGCTCCGCTGGCTGTAAGTGCGTAAAGCCAATGCACGGCACGCACGCGTAGTAATCAATTTTCTTTTTAAAGCATGCGAGCAAGTCGAACAAGCGTTTGCGGACGATTGCCAAGGCTTGCAGCACTGCAATCGCGTCGGCGTTGTCCACAACGTCGTAACTCGTCGCGCCCAAGTGAATCTTGCCGCCGCCCGTCTTGCATTGTTCGGCGAACGCCCGTAGTTCCGCGACTAAGTCGTGGCGCGTTTCCTCCTCGATTTCAAGCGAGCGCGCGACATCGATTTGCTTCGCGTGCGCTTCAATGTCAGCGAGTTCAGCGCGCGAAACCAAGCCCGCTTTGTGCTGCGCTCGCGCGAGCGCCACCCAAACGCGCCTCCAGTTGAGCCGCCTAGCGCGCTCGGAAAAAACGCTTCGCATTTCATCGCTCGCGTAACGCCAACTAAACGGCGACAAGTAATCGTTGAAACCAAATTCTAGGGCAATGCGTTTCACTTCACAACTCACTTTAAAGACAAAGGCAACGCTGTTAAGGCGCGCGCGTTTTTAAACCACGCCGCGAGTTTTTAAATGCTTCAAGGTTCTTCAACGCCTCGCTCCGCTTCTTCAATGAGACGTCGGCGCAAGCGACACCATCTCGTGACAGCCCACTCTTTTTCTTGCCGCCTGACGATGCTGGCCCAGTAGTCAACTTTTTTTTTGAGCCGGCGAGCCGCGCTTGAATACCGTCGTTGGTTGAACAAAGCAGTGGTCGAGCGAGCCAAACGCTTCGTGAAAGGGCAAGGCTCCAAACCAAAATGCTTTATTATCGCTTGTTCCACCGCGTTTTCTTCTTCTTTCGACACTGGCTTGCAGCGCGTTCCAGGATGCCTTGAACGCATTATTTTAATTATTTTTTGAAACAACAAGGAATCGCGCTTGTGCGTCGCGAGAAAAAAGGCGGTTGGAGAAAGGCGGTTACCACGGTTCTTGCGCGAACGCAAAGTTTTAAGATAGTCCGTCGTTGCACCGCCACGCAAAATAGTGGTGAAGCCGTGCAAGGCGTTTGCAGCGAAACACCATTTTTGAAGTTCCTCGAGTTTTTCGTCGCTTATTCTTAGTGCCACGATCGGCGCGCCTGCTTTGCGGTTAGTGGTTTCAAGCGAGAGAAAAGGCTTCCAACGCTTGAAAAAAAAGAAAGGAAGTCCTACTTGGCGAAACAACGCTGTGCCGCGTGGATTAACGGCGTTGCGCCACCCAAGCAACCGCGAGGATTCAATCCACTCTCGAGCAGTCACGCCAACAGACAAAGGCGAATTCAAGAAAACCGCTGGACCAGCAAGCGGCTTCCAACCAGCGCGTGTTTTTGTAAAAACTTGCCTTAAAGAAAAACGCACTCTTGAAGAAGGTTTACGTTCACTACCAACGAAATAAAATTCTCCAACAGGCCAAACCAGCTTAACGCCTCGCCGCGCTTTAATGCGCGCGTCCAGCCGCATTCCGGCAAAAAGTCGTTTGACTGCAGCCACGGTTTTCGCCGCCGCGGCTCGCGCGCGAAAACGCGGTGAAAAAGACGCGTACTCAAACCCGTCGTTCTTGATCGCGGCAATCAAGTAGTCAGCGAAATCCTCGGGCGTGCGCGCTCGCCACAACGCTTCAATTACTGGCGCGACGGGTT
>JAVYMB010000028.1:0-8277 GCA_038740145.1 Candidatus Norongarragalinales archaeon
GCTTGGCTTTTGATGTAAATGTTTCGGGAACGCTTAACGTTCTTGAAGCAAGCCGGAAAAACGACGTGCAGCGCTTGGTTTTCGCTTCTTCTTCAGTGGTTTACGGCGACGCCGCGCGCATTCCAACTCCGGAAACCGCGCCCCTCGCGCCAATCAGCGTTTACGGCGCGAGCAAAGCCGCTGGCGAAGCTTACTGCATGGCTTTCGCAGAGTCGTACGGCTTGCATTGCATCGCGCTTCGTTACGCGAATATTTTTGGCCCGCCTTCTAGGCACGGCGTAATGAGTGACTTCGTCGCTCGCTTGAAGAAAAACCCTCGCCAGTTAAAGATTTTGGGTGACGGGCGGCAGTCGAAATCTTATCTTTACGTTGACGATGCGGTTGAAGCAACGCTCGTTGCAGGCAGGAAATCAAGGAAGAACTTTGATGCTTTCAACGTTGGTTCAAGCAAGAAGACGACGGTGCGCGAAATCGCGCGCCTCGTTTGCGAGGCGCTCGGCGTTTCGCCTCTCTTTTCGTTCACTGGCGGTTCGCGCGGCTGGATTGGCGACGTGCGCACGATGCTTCTCGACACGCGCAAGTTGCGCCGCCTCGGTTGGCGCGAGAAAACGCCGCTTCGCGTTGGCGTAGAAAAATACGTTTCTTGGCTTTCCAAGAATTGAGGCGTTGTCTATTGTTTTTCTCTCTCGTTTTGCCTGCTTACAATGAAGCCAACGCTTTGCCGAAGGCAGTTGAAGCCGCTCGCGCGGAATTATTGAAAATCAAGGGGTTGCGGTTCGAGATTATAATTGCGGAGGATGGCTCGCGCGACGAAACGCCTGAAGTCGCGAAACGCCTCTCCCGCCGCTTCAAGGACGTGCGTCTCTTGCACAGTGACGAACGCCTTGGACGTGGCCGTGCGTTGAACCGCGCTTTCCGCAGCGCGCGCGGCGACGTCGTCGCTTTCATGGACGTCGACTTGGCGACTGCGCCGAAACACTTGCGAGAACTCGTGCGTTATTCGCGCGATTTCGACGTAGTCATTGGCTCGCGTTACTTGGCTTCAAGCAAAGCCGAGCGTTCACTCTCGCGGCGTTTTTTGAGTTGGTGGTTCAATTTTTTGGTTCGCGCGTTGCTTGGCTCTCGTGTGCGCGACCACCAATGCGGCTTCAAGGCGTTCCGCAAGGTGGCGCTGTTGAAAATCCTGCCGAGGGTGCGCGCGCGCCACTGGTTTTGGGACGCTGAAGTTTTAGTTATCGCGCAGCGAAGCGGGTTGAGCGTCAAAGAATTTCCGGTGGAGTGGGTGGAGAAGGGGCGTGGAGGAAAAACAAAAGTGAATTTGAAGCGCGACGTCTTAGACATGTTTTTCGGGATTCTCGAGTTGCGTTGGCGCTTGTGGTTCGGCTGACGCGCTTTTTTTACCGCGGCGTCTCGTAAACGTCGAGAATCAATGCAGTGAGTAGCAACTGGATTCCTACGACGAGCGGCAAGAGGCAGAGGAGGACGCTGCCGACGCTTGGCGACAGCGAGTGCGCGAACTTTTCCCACAAAATCCACAATCCCGTTAAAAAGCCTACTGTGCTCAGTGCGGCGCCTCCAAACAAGAACAATGCAATCGGGTGAAAGTCCCGGAGAACGTATTTCTCGTATATTCGGCGCAAAAAGCTTTTTTTCAAGTGCCACGCCGCGCTCGGCACGAATTTCCAGAGTTTTATTCCGCTTTTCTCGCTTCCGTATTGAGCGGGAATAGCGACGTCGCGAACGCGCGCACTAATAATGTTGAGTTTCACGAGCAAGTCGTTTTCGAAAACGTATCCTTTTGCCAGAGAATCCAAATCAAGCGAGCGCAACGTGCTCGCGCGAATCGCAGTAAAGCCGTTTTGCGGGTCGAAAACGTGCCAGTAGCCGCTCGCCGCTTTAGTCAAAAACGTGAGCATCGCGTTGCCGAGCACGCGCAGCGCGGGCATTCCGCGCAACGCGCCTTTCCCGAGAAAGCGGTTGCCTTTTGCGTAATCGCATCCTTCGCAAAGCGCGTCGAGGAGCGCGCTCGCGTATTGCGGAGGCATTTGTCCGTCGCCAGCCATCACGACGACGAAGTCGACGCCGAGCGCCAACGCTTTCTTGTGTCCAGTAACTATTGCGCCGCCAACGCCTTGGTTTTTTTCGTGGCGTAAAACAAAAATTTTTTTGCCTAGTTTTTTTCCAGCCGCTTTTTTCGCGACAGCGTTCGTCGCGTCAGTACTCGCATCATCTACAACGATTGTAAAATCGACGTACTTTGGAATTGTTTTGACTACGCTCGCGATGTGCGCTTGCTCGTTGAATGCTGGAATAACAACTGCTACTTTTTTTCTCTTGTACACACTTGAAATTACTTTTTTTCTGCTTTAAATGCGTTCTAATCGTTCAACAATGAATTTCGTAAACTTCGTAAAGCAACGCACCGATGCGCCGCTCGTAAATCTTCCACAACACTGGGTTGCGTTGGAACGCTGACGCGTTGAATTCCTCGAACGAGCGTTCACTTTGCGTTACGACGGCGTGAGTTGCAGAATAACGCCGCGCTACTTCGCACTGCTTGCGTCCCGCGAAAAAGTCGCGTACCGCGAGCACGCGGACGTACCAGTCGCTCCTGCCTTTAATCCATCCAACCGCGGGAAAACCGCTCACGCGCGCCCTGCCGACCAAGTCTAACGCGTGAGGCCCGCCGAACGACAACAGCGTTGCGTTTGCAGGCAACGCTTCATTCGCCCACCGCGCGAACTCATAATCCTCGCTAGAGTAAATCACGAGGCGTTGCTCGTAATCGCGCCAAAGTGAAAGCGCGCCTGGAAGAATCGCGACGAAAAGCAGTGTTGCCGCAACCACTGCAAGAAATAGTTCCAACTTGCTTTTAATTTGGTTTTTCCACAAAACGCCTAGCGCGACTCCCGCGAGCACGAAAGTCGGCATTTCCCAAAAATTCACGATTTTCATGTTGTTGAGCGGGTCTGGCGTAAACGAAAAAACATTGACTATTAAAAACAAGGGCAGGAACGCCAAGTAATATTTTTTGACGTCGCGGCGCGCGAGCGCGAAGCCAGCAACGGCGAAAAGCACGGGCAAACCGAGGTTTCGCAGCCAAAACCAAGCGATTTTCAAAGGGTTTGCCGAGTGCGCTTTCCAACCGAGTGCAACGCTAATGTATCCCTCGTTCGCTGCTCCGCCGATTATGAAGGGGAGTTGCGGCGCTGCAAGTAGGAAGCAAGGCGCGAAAAACAAAGTCCAGCGAGCAAACCACTTTTTTATGCTCTTCGTTTCAACGAACAATAACGCGAGAAACGCTGCGACTGCAACGCAAGCGTAAAAAGCGGTTTCGCGCATTAATGGCGTTAGTCCAGCGAGAACGCCTGCCGTTAGCAGCATTCTGCGCTTTATTTTTTCGTTGCGCGCGTTTTCTTTGCGAACTACTTCAAACAATAACGCGAATACTACGAGGGCGACTGGATACCCGAAGTCGGCAGAACGTTGTGCGACTAGATACGACTTAGTAAATTGAACCGTGTTTCCTAGTTTACCGTTTTCTTCAAGCGCAGCGTAATCGCGCTCTGGACGCGAAAGCCACGCTCTCAATCCTTGCTTTTGCGCGTCTTCAAGCATGATGGGATACGCGAGCGTCGCGGAAAAGAAGAGCAATGCAGTCGCGCAAAAAGCAGCGTTTCGGTTGCGTGAGAGGCGCAGCGCAAAGAAATAGAAAATCGCGTAAAAAGCAGTAATCATTACGAAGGCTGGAACGACGAACGCCAACGCGAAATCAAATCCGAGGCGTTGAAGCATCGCGGAATAAAAATCCGTGAGAAACGGATACCCAACTGGTGCGCCTGCGTACTGCGGGTCTTGCAAAGGCGCGGCTTCCCCGCCGGAAAAAGAGTAGTATTGCATTATCGATACGTGGTAGTACGCGTCGCCGTAAAACTCTGGACTTACGATGAGGTTGCCTCTGGCGTCGAAGTGCATAGCGCCGTTCGCGAAGAACAACGCGAGGACGACGAAAAGCGGAGTAAAACGAATCAAAAAACCTTTTGTTGGCTTGAATTGACGAATCCGCAATTCTTTCTTCGAGAGCGCGACTAGAACGAGCGCGGCTTCGACGACAATGGAGGCGAACGGCGCGGCGCCACCCACCGCGAGAAACAATGCGAATGAAAGGCAAGCGCTGAGCGGCAAGCCGAGTGCGATTGCCGCCGCTAGTTCTTCTTCGTGCGACTCCGCGAAGCCGATGGCTCGCACCACCGCGTAGCCGAACGCGATTGAAAATATTAGAAAGAGAATTGCGAGAATCATTTCAAGGTTTAATAAACGCAGTCAGCGTTATAAACTCTCGGTGTGGTTCGTGCGGTTATCACTAAACAAAATTTTTTTCTTTAAGCACGAGAACCTCGCGGTGTTCGCTGCAGCGCTCGCCTCACTCGCCTTCGCCTTGTTTTTTCAACCGCTTGCTTTCGCTGTTGTGCGTGCTTTCGCTTTTCTCGTTCCAGGCTTGCTTTTGCTCGCCGCATTGCGCTTGGAGTTGCCGCTTGCGGCGCAGTTGCCCGCTTTGATGTTCGGCAGCGTTCTAGTTTCAACGCAAGCGGTTTACTGGACGTCGCTCGCGCTCGGCTATTCACGGTTCTCGGTTTTCGCGGCTTTCGCCGCGTTGTCACTCTTCGTTTTCCTCGTGCCGAGCGGCGACTTGCGGCGGTTTTTCAAGAATGAAACTTGGTTGACTGTTTTTTGCGAAGCGAAGCGCGACGCGCTCGCCTTCGCCGCGAGCGCCGTGGTTTTCATTCTAGTCTTCACAGCGTTGTCGACCTTGTGGGTTCTTGCGAGCGACGCGAGTTTGGACGTGACAGTGGGCGGGTGGAACTATGGGGACTTCTTCTACCATATGGGTATTATGCAGTCGGTGAATGAAGGCAATTTTCCGCCGCAAGAACCAAGTTTTGCGGGAGCGCCGATTCACTACCACTGGTTCAGCGATTTCCACACGGCAATTATTTCGAAAACGACGCTCGCGCATCCAGCAGTGTTGGCGCGCTTTGAAACCGCGTTGTACGACGCCTTGCTCGTCTTGTGCGTTTACTCGCTCGCACTCGCTTTCTTTGAACTAAAAGAGTGGGGTAAGCGCGCCGCGTTGCTCGCCGCCGTGCTCTTAGTTTTCTGCGGTTCGTTCGCTTTCTTGAAAATAATTCCCGATGTTGAAAGCGCGCCGCTCGACGTGTTGCTGAAGCAAAGCGCTTACGACAACGACTGGCGGTTCTTTCAAGTTCCGAGCATGCTAACAGGGTTTCTCCTCGTTCAACGACCGCTCGTCGTCGGCTTGCCTGTGTTTGCGCTCATCTTATTCTTCGTCGTTTCCTCTCACGGAGACAAACGCAAACTGTTTTTGGCTGGGTTGTTGTGCGGATTCGCCGCGCCTTTCCAGTTCTACGCTTTCGCGGCTGCTGTGCTCGCCGCCACGCTTTGGTTTGCGTTGCGCTTCGCCCGCGAAAAAAACAAGTCGATGATTTGCTGCGCATACGCTTTTTTCTTTATTCCTTGCGCGGTTCTCGCTGCGCCGTTCGCCTTCACCGCCTTGTCGCGCGCCGGCAGAGCAGGGCTAGTGCGTTTAGCGCCGTTCTGGCTTGCTCCTTCTCCTTTTAGCGACGCGTTAGGCTTCGCGTGGTTTTACGCAGCGAACCTCGGCGCCGTGTTCGTCCTCTCGCTCGCCGCACTAGCGTTTTTCGCAGCCAAGCCGAAACAGTGTTTTGATGGCGCTGCGTTCCTAGCGTTGCTAGCGCTTGCTTTCTTCACTATTCCAAACCTTGTATCGCTTTCCGGAACGCAGTGGGACATGTGCAAGTTCTTTGCTTTTCTTTGGCTTCCTTGCGCGATCCTCGCAGCCGCGTTCCTCGCTTCGCTCGCCGCGAGCCTGCCTCGCTGGGCGACTGTCGCCGCGCTCGCAGTCGCGGTTTTTGCCTGCATTCCAGGCTTTTTCGGTTTGTATTGGTACGGTGCGAGCGATTGGCGCGGGTTGAGCGGCGACGAAGTCGCTGCGGGCGAGTGGGTTCGCGCGAACACGCCGCAGCGCTCGGTTTTTCTCGCGGCGCCCGTTCATAACAGCGCGGTTGAAAGCGTTGGCGGGCGTTTGCGCGTCACGGGTTATCAAGCGCTCGTGAGCAACTATGGCTTGCCTTATCGCGAGCGCGAAGCGGACTTGCGAGCCGCGTTTTGCGGGAGCGCTGAAGAAGCGAAGCGCGTCGCTGAAAAATACGGTGCGCGGTTCGTCTGGCTTGGTTCAAGCGAGCGCAGCACGTATAAATCTTGTAGTTTTGCTTTTTCTTCTTCAACGCTTTTCTCGCGCGTTTACGGCTCACGCGACGTGGAAATCTACGAGTTGCGCGAGCAGCATTGACTCGCTCGCCGTTTTTTCGCTCGCCGAATTTCGCGACTTTCCGCGAAGTATTTAAATTCGTTCGCTCGTTAAAATCGCGTCATGACTTCCCTGGCGACTCCCCTTGACTCCTTGGAACTACTGCGCACGGTCTTGGCGTTGATTGCTTTCTTGTTTTTGCCTGGCTGGCTTTTCGCTAGCACGTGGTTCGCCGAGAAAAATAAAACGCTGGCTCTCGCTGAACTCGTTGCGCTCAGCGTCTTCGCTTCCGTTGTTTTTCTGTCGCTAATAGTCTCCGCCCTCGCTTTCACCATTGGGGCTAATTTTTTCACTGTTCTCGGTTGCGAGTTGCTGCTCATCGGAGGACTGTGGTTTTGGAAAAAGAAAAAATCCGCGTAATCGTTGCAGCCGCGTTCGTTGCTCTCCTCGCTTACGCTGCACTCAGCGCGCGCGAACAACAGTGGAACGCGGTTGCGCCGTGGTACGACGCCGTAGTAACGCCTGACGAAGTGCGCGCTGCGCAGTGGGTTGACGCTGCACTTCCGCATTGGCGTTTGTTTGCTGCCGACTTGTTTTCGTGCGAGATGCTTACGGCAGTCGCGCGCCAGCACTGCTCGATTGGTGGCGCGTGGGAACTCGCCGACAGGGCGAACGATCGTTACTGGAGCAACCAACTCGTCTTCACGACGAATTCTTCGCGTGAAGGGTGGAGTGAAGCTAAAAAGTGGGGAATCGAGTTCGTTCTCGTTGCGGACCGCAACTCTTTTTACGCTTACGGGTGGAAGCGCCCCAACGCACAAAATTTCGAGGATGCGAAGTTTTTCAAAAAGATTTACGACAAGGGAGACACTAAAATTTATGAAGTCGCTTGATAGCAAGGCAAGGGAAGCACAGCCGTTCGTCGGCGGCGGCGCTACGCGAGCCGAGCGTGCGCTTGAAGCGTTGGCGTTGCTGATAGCAGTTGGCTTTTCGCTATCGCTCGTGACTCAAGGGTTGTTCGAGAAAGCAGATTTCTTCCTTCCAACTTACGACAATTCTATGCTTCACGCTGGAAGAGCGCGCTTCATAATTGATTACGGAAAATATCCAGACCGCGAACTCGTTTTCGGCGGCTTGACGCCGACTTACCACGTTCCAGCTTATCCCGCTCTAGTCGCTGGCTTAGCATTACTCGCTGGAATCAATTGGCTTTGGGCGATTCGAGTAATCGCGCTAGTCTTTGCCGTCCTACTGCCGCTAGCGTTCTACTGTATTGCTAAAAAAGTTTCGGGCGGAAACGCTTTCGCTGGCGCGGCAGCCGCGTTTTTCGCCTTGTTGATGGCTGGCTTGACTAGTTGGGGAATGCGCACGACTCCCATTTCTCTCGGCGTAATCTCGGTAGTCGCGTTGCTTTGGCTCGTTCTCGAACGCCAGTGGGTGCTCGTCTTGCTTGGAAGCGTCATGCTTGCCTTTACCCACCAGCCGTCTCTACTCGTTTTCTTTGGAACAATGTGCTTATTTTTCGCGGCAACGAACGCAGGCGCGGCTTGGAGTTTCTTAAAGAAAAGCGGAGCGTGGACGAAGCGAGAGTTTAACAAGTTGTTGCGAGGATTGGATTGGCTTCCTTTCGTTGGAGCGTTCGCCGCGCTGCTTCCTTACCTTGCTTGGCACATCAGCAAAACAGGGCTTGGCTGCCTCACGTTGAAGTGTTTGCCTCAAGCACAGTCGAAAGAATTCGGCGAGCCAGTCAACCTCGCCGACTATTTCGGCGTAGTACCACAAAAAATCGCGCCGAAGCTTCCGCACTTTTTAGCCCTCTTCGGCTTCGTTTGGGTTGCTTTCGACAAGCGGATCGAACCACAAGCGAAGTTGCTGCTTTACTCTTGGCTTTTGTGGACGCTGTTGCTCGTGAAAAACGAGTTGTTTGG
>JAVYMB010000029.1:0-8092 GCA_038740145.1 Candidatus Norongarragalinales archaeon
GTTAACGCAGTCGTCGGTTGGTTTAACGGACACTTAGGCGTCAATGATGGTGTTTGGGCGAACCTAGTTAACGCGAAAGAATACATGATTGACAAAAGCTTTTTGTTGACGCGAACGATGGAAGGATGGATGGGGAACCCAACGATAAAGAAAAAACCGTTCACTCAAACGTATTCAGGGCAAGTCACGCTTCTCGGCTCGACCGCAACCGTTAATCTGCCGCAGTTTTATCCGACTTGCTGCGCAGAAGGAAGCGCTAGAAACGTGGAGTACTACGTCGCTCTAACGCCAGTTGCTTCTGCGTCAGCCACTGTTTACACTCCGAGAGTCGTAACGAAGACGGACTCGAGTTTCACAGTTGCAGACGGCAGGTCGAGTGGAACGAGGACTTACGAATTCATCGTAATCGCGTCAGCGACTTGCGACAAATACATACAAGCCACTCCGCCGGCGGTTCAACAGCCG
Source organism: Candidatus Norongarragalinales archaeon (assembly GCA_038740145.1). Taxonomy (GTDB): domain Archaea; phylum Micrarchaeota; class Micrarchaeia; order Norongarragalinales; family Norongarragalinaceae; genus CAITNU01. The sequence goes on from JAVYMB010000029.1 coordinate 466, forward strand.
CCGTGGATTCCGATTCCCAGCCCGTCACCTCTTCCGACAATTGGCTGTCCAGCTTAAAACGCAGCGCGTTTCCGCGCATTTCTTTTCTTTTTTCTAACAGTTTTAATAGCCGGCGGCACATAACTGTTTCTTTATCGCGTTGCGCAAAGTGAAAGCATGGTTGAACTCGACTTTAAAGCAATAGAAGCAAAGTGGCAAGCGCGTTGGCTGCAAGCCCGCGCGTTCGAGCCAGAGCCGAGCGATGAACTGGCGGGAGAAAGCGACGCCGAGAAAAACAAGTTTTTCTTTACAGTGCCTTATCCTTACGTTTCAGGAGTTTTGCACGTTGGGCACGGGCGAACTTACGCGAACGGCGACGTCATCGCGCGCTTCCAGCGAATGAAGGGAAAAAACGTTTTGTGGCCTATGGCGTTTCACATTACGGGAACGCCAGTTCTCGCGGTGAGCGCGAAAATCGCGGCTGGCGACGCGGAAACGCTGGCAATGTACGAAGATTACGTGCGGTGTTATGAAAACGATGAAGCGCGAGTCAAGGAAATAGTGGCGTCGTTCGTCAAGCCAGAAGCAGTCGTTGCTTATTTTTCGAAGAAAATTGTTTTGGATTTCCAGCGCATGGGTTTTTCGCTGGACTACTTGCGGCAATTCACTACCGGCGACCCAGAATATAACCGTTTCATTGAATGGCAGTTTTCGAAATACAAGGAACGCGGTTACCTCAAGCAAGCTAGTTACCCTGTTCTTTACTGCGTGCGTTGTGCGAACGCCGTCGGTGAAGACGACATTAAGGACGGCGACACGGACGCCGTAAGCATACTCAAATTCGTTGCAGTCAAGTTCGAGTTGCGAAGCGGCGACGAAAACGACGGCGCATTCGTGGTTTCGTGCACTCTTCGTCCCGAAACGGTTTTTGGGATTACGAACGAATTTGTCAATCCAAGCGAAGAATACGTTAAAGCGAGAGTCGACGGCGAAACGTGGTTTGTGAGTGCCGCGGCCGTGGAAAAACTAAAACTGCAAGGACACGTTGTTGAAGTCGTCGGAAAACAAAGCGGCGACTACTTCGTCGGTAAAACAGTGGTAACGCCGCTTGGAGCGCGCGTCCCAATTCTGCCGGCGGAGTTCGTAGACGTTAACACCGCCAGTGGTTTCGTGCACTCTGTCCCGTCGCACGCTCCGTGGGACTGGCAAGTGCTTGAAGACTTGCGCAAGGACAAGGAGACGCTCACTCGATACGCGGACCGCGGTCTCGAAAAACTGCTTGCAGAAATAAAACCGATTTCATTGATTTCGGTAGACGGATTCGGCGAGCATCCAGCGCAAGAAATCTTGCGGCGAATGAAAGTCGCTAACTGCAAGGAAAAAGCAAAGATAGAAAAAGCGACGAACGAGCTTTACAAAGCAGAGTTTTACGGCGGAAGAATGAAGCAAAGCGCCGGAGAATTTGCTGGGCTCAGCGTCACGCAAGCGAAAGACAAAGTAGCGGAAAAACTGATTCGCGAAAAGAAAGCAGTTTGGTTTTACGAAACGAATCGCAACGCTGAGTGTAGGTGCGGCGGCAATGTTCGCGTCGCCGTGCTTGGTGACCAGTGGTTTCTCGACTTCAACGCGCCAGGCTGGAAAGAAAAAGCGCGAGAGTGCCTTGACGCAATGACTATTTACCCGCCGGCTTACAGAAAACAGTTTCAAGACGTTTTCGATTGGCTCGACAAGCGTCCGTGCGCCCGCCGCCGCGGCTTGGGCACGCGCTTGCCTTTCGCGCCGGAGTGGATTATCGAGTCGTTGAGTGATTCAACGATTTACATGGCTTTTTACGCGGCAATCAAGAGGATTCGCGCGGCGGGCTTGCAGTCCACGCAGTTGACGCCAGAGTTTTTCGACTACGTTTTTTTGGGGAAAGGCAACGCCGCCGCGATTGCCGCCGATATTAAAGCCGAACCAGACGCTTTGAAATCGATTCGCTCGGAATTTCTTTATTGGTATCCGAACGACTTGCGGCACACTGCGGTGGCGCACGTCGCGAACCACTTGTCGTTTTTCATTTTCGCTCACGCCGCGTGCTTCGAGCGCAGGCACTGGCCTCGCGGGGTTTCGTTGAACGAAATGGTGGTTTGCGAAGGCGCGAAGATGAGCAAAAGCAAGGGAAACGTAGTGCTTCTCAACGACGTGGCGCGCGATTACGGCGCGGACTTGTTCCGCGTTTACGCGGTAGGCGCAGCCGACTTCGCCAGCACGCTGGACTTCCGCAAGCGCGACATTGAAGCGGCGCGGCGCTCGCTCGCCCGCTTTTTCGAAATAGCCGTTAAATTAATCGACGCCGCTGGAGGAAGCGGAAGCAAAAGCGAAAGCAAAAGCGCGTTGACTACTGTGGCATTGTCGCGCTTCGAAAGCGCGGTGCTTGATGCGACTCGCGCGCTCGACGAGCTACGCTTGAGGGATTACGTGCAAACCGCGTTTTACAAGCAACTAAACAATTTCGAGGATTTCTTGCGGCGCGCGACGCAGAACGAAATCGCTTTCGTGGCGCGCGAGTGCGCTGCTCGGTGGATCGCATTGCTTTCACCGGTTATTCCACACGCGTGTGAAGAACTTTGGGAGCGGGCTCAACGCGCTGGACTCGCGCCTCGCGGCTTCGTTTCTTTAGCGAAGTGGCCGGAAGCGCGAGAAGCACTCATTGACGCACGGGCGGAAGCGAGCGAGGAACTCGTCGCGAACGTCGTCGCGGACTGCCGCAAAATCGCTGGTTTACTCAAAAAACCTAAAATCGACAAGTTGGTTATAATCACGGCGAGCGCGGCGAAGCGAGTGGAAGCCAAGCGCTTGGTGGCGGCGTGTGCCGCGGCGGAAGAAGTCAAGGCGAGCGATGAAGCGTTGGAGGCGTTCCTGCGGAAACGCTTTTACGAACTAAAAGAAAAGCCAGCAATGCTTGAAGTGGATGATTACGAAGTGCTTTCCGCGGCACGCGAGTTTATCGGAAAAACTTTGAGTTGCGAAGTCGTCGTCGAACGCGAAGAAGAAAGCGCGAGCGAACGCGCCGCGCGTGCGATGCCGGGCAAGCCAGCGGTCTTAATCGAATAGTTTTTCTTTATTACTTTTTTATTTTACTTCTTGGTGCGCGCGCTTGCTGAAGCCCTTGAAGAAACAAAGTAGCGCAGCGAATACTAGGAAAGGCGAAGCGTAACGCCCGCCGAAAGCATGCAAGTCGTCGAGCGCCACTAAAAAGTTTGCGGACACAATAAGGAAAACGCCTGCGTAGAAGAAAAGCGAAATCCTCCAGTCTTTGCGTGCTTTGCCTTGCTTAGCCTCGTCCCACAAAATCCACGAGTAAACAAGGGCGTATCCGCCGACGAGAATGCTCGCTACAAGCGTTAAAATGCTCACGATTTGAAGCAAGGCATCCGCAGCCAAGTGTGTTTTTCACCTTTCTTTCGATTTATTCGTCGTTTAAACACTTGCGGCGCAGTTTAAAAACTTGCGTTTCGTGGTTTTTCAACGCATGACTAAAACGAGAGCAAGCGGAAAAACAAGACCGCGCAGCGCTCGCCGCGTTCGCCGCGTTTCCTTCAGCGAAGTAGTGCGTTTGACGCGCGCAGTCGTCAGAAAAATGAAGGCGGAAGGCTTCAAGCCTGACGTAATCGTCGGCGTCGGGCGCGGGGGTTGGACGCCGAGTGTAATCGTTTCGAACCTCTTGCGTAACCCGCGATTGTACAGCGTCAAATGCGAGTATTACGATGAAAACGACGAGCCGACGAAGCGCCCGCGAATTAGTCAAACCGTCGGACTCCGCGTCAAAGGCAAGCGCGTTCTTGTGGTAGACGAAGTCGCCGACAGTGGCGAGTCGCTGCGCGCAATCGCGCGCCACTTCCGCACGCTCGGCGCCAGCGAACTTAGTTTCGTCGTGCTTCACTGGAAGTATTGCGCGCGATTCACGCCGGAATATTGGGGCGCGCGAACGCCTGCAGGAGTTTGGTTGCGTTATCCTTGGGACGTAAAGTGAGTTTTCGAGTTTTTCTTTTTCAATTGGTTTTAAATTGGCGGCGAGCGTATGAGTGCTTGAAAAAGGTGGCTTTGCAGCATGGCTTTCGGCGAGAGTGCGGTTCGACAGGAAGGAGAAAAAAAGATTCTCGTAATCGACATGCGCGGCGCGCCTTACGGCGCCGACATCGCGGTTTACGAGCCTGCCATGCGCGACGTCGTAGAAAAACTGCGCGAAGTCGACGTTGACGAAGTCGTTCTCAGCGAGTATTATGAGCGTATTTACGACGCCGAGCAAACGCGCCTCTTAAAAGAAATCGCGGACTTGATAACGAAATTTGAAGTAGACGCCGTGTGGTCGCCGTCGCACTTGGGCGCAACGACGGACTCGCGCGTTCTCGCGCAACGCCACGACGCGGTTTTACAGATTCTAGGCGCCACCGCCGGCGACCCCTTCCGCGCTTACTTGATGTTGATTCGCGAAATAAAGGCGGTAGTCGCTTCGCTTCCGTCGCTGGGGCCGGACAAAGCGGAGGACGCCAAGATTTATTTAAACACGCTTCAATTCATGCGGGAGGGATTCGAGAAAACACAACTCGTGCAACGCATGAAGGCGTATCTCTCTCAACTCGGCGAAATTCCTGCGGGACGCGCGGCGTACCACTCTTTCTTTGAAGTCGCGATAAAGCCGAGTTTCATTGGTTCCCGCATTTTTTTCACGCTCGCTGAAAATTTGGAACTCGTCGACCAATACGAAGTGTTAGGAAGCGAAGTACGCATTTACAGGCACCCGGACAAAGTCGAGTTTCTTTACTTCATCAATCCGCCTGAATACGCCTTGCCGCCAGAAAAATATTTTTTGCTTGAAAAAACGAAGGAAGTCGTTGCGGCGCACCGTCCCGAGCACGTAGAATTCATGAACATTTCGCAAGCGCGAAAATACTTCCAAAAAATTTACGTTGCAACGATATCAGACATAGCTCTTCAAAACAACATCGCGCTCAGCGTCGAAGAGAAGGATGAACTCGCGCGAATTGTCTCGCGGTACACCATCGGTTACGGCATTCTCGAACTCTTTCTCAGTGATAGGCAGCTTACCGATGTTTACATCGACTCGCCTCTCGGTGAAAAACCGGTTTACGCGGTGCACTCTAAATACGGACAGTGCCAAACGAACGTCATTTTTACGGAAGACGAAGCGAAAAGCATTGTTTCGCGCTTTCGAGCGCTCAGCGGCAGGCCGTTTGACCAAGCGCACCCAATACTCGACTTCGACTTGCCTGATTTGCAAACCCGCATTTGTGTTATTGGACGCCCACTCGCTACTGACGGAACTGCGCTCGTTTTCCGTTTACACAAAGAAACGCCTTGGACTCTCGCCCAATTCGTGGACGCGAAAATGTTCGACTCTTTCACCGCGGGCTTGCTTTCATTCTTCGTGGACGCGCAAGCAAGCATGCTGATAGTTGGCAGCCGCGGCTCAGGCAAGACAAGCATGCTTCAAGCAATGATGCTTGAGATTCCCCAGAATCTGCGCGTCATCGTCCAAGAAGACACCTTGGAACTTCCTGTGTTGACTATGAAGAAACTCGGTTTCAACATTCAACGCTTGAAGACGCGTCCACCCCTCGGCGGAATCAGCGAGACGGAAGTAAGCGCGGAAGACGCGTTGCGCACCGCGCTTCGCCTCGGCGACAGCGTTCTCGTAGTCGGTGAAGTGCGCAGCACTGAAGCGCGCGCGCTTTACGAGGCGATGCGAATCGGCGCGGTTGGAAACGTCGTAATGGGAACCATTCACGGCGAAAGCGCTTACAGTATTTGGGACAGAGTCGTGAACGACCTCGGCGTGCCGACGACGAGTTTCAAGGCGACGGACTTCGCCGTTGTCAGCGCGCCGATTCGCTTCAAAGGATCGCTCAAGCGCGAACGCCGCCTTATTGAAATAACTGAAGTCAAAAAGCACTGGGAACGCGACCCAGACAAGGAAAACGGTTTTCTCGAATGGATGCGCTTCGACGCGAACAAGGATTCGCTCGAGTTTTACGAAGATGAGATTAAGAAAGCGAGTGAATGGATTGAGCGAGTCAAGCGCGTGCGCGGAATCAGTTACGACGACGTTTGGCGAGAGGTGCGCGCACGCGGCGACACCAAGCAGTACCTCGTCGACGTAAAGCGCAAGCTAGGGCTGCCTCTCATCCTTGAAGCGAATTACGCGGTTCGCGCTCACAACAAATATTGCTTGTTAGCCGAAAAAATGAGGAGTGAGATAGGCGCAGTCGAGCACGCCCGCCTACTCGCGGATTGGCGCAAGTGGGTTGACGACGTTCTCGTTAAAGACGTTGTCGCCGCAGCGAAAGCCAAGCAGAATTGACGCAAAAAACGCCAAACTTATTAACAACCACGCCGCTAGTTTAGCGTACGAGTAAGTTTGACTAGTAGAGTGGAGTAAAGATGCTTCGCCAGCCAATCGTTTGCGTTCTCGGTCACGTCGACCACGGCAAGACGAGCTTGCTTGACGCCGTGCGCGAAACGGGTGTTGCCAAGCGAGAATTTGGCGGGATAACGCAAGCCATCGGCGCGAGTATCGTGCCGCGCAGCGTGGTTGAAAGCGCTTGCGGCGAAATGCTTGAGCGCATGCGCATTCGCTTGACGATTCCAGGATTATTGTTCATCGACACGCCTGGGCATGAGGCGTTTGCAAATCTGCGCAAGCGAGGCGGCAGCATTGCAGACATCGCGATTCTAGTCATTGATTGCATGAAAGGAATCGAAGCGCAGACTGTCGAAGCAATTGAAATTTTGCGCGAGTACAAGACTCCTTTCGTCGTCGCTTTCAACAAAATCGATGCGCTCAACGGCTGGCTGCCGCAGCAAGGCTCTTGCTTTGCGCACTCGATTAAAAAACAACGCGGCGACGTTGTCGAGCGCCTTGATGAAAAAACGTTCGAACTAATCGGCGCGTTGTATAAGTACGGTTTTCAGGCGGAGCGCTTCGACCGCGTGGCGGACTTCACGAAGCAAATCGCGATTATTCCGACTAGCGCGAAAACGCGCGAGGGCTTGCAAGAACTACTATTGTTCGTCGCCGGGCTCGCACAGCGCTTTATGGAAAAAACGCTGACGACGCGCTCCGAAGAAAGCGGTAAAGGCGCAATACTTGAAGTGCGTGAGGAACGCGGGCTCGGCAAGACGCTTGACGTGATTCTTTACGACGGCTCGCTTCGCGCGGGAGACGAAATTGCTTTCAACACGCTCGATGGTCCAGTGGTTTCGCGCGTGAAGGCCTTGCTTGAACCAAAGCCTCTCGACGAAATGCGAGACCCGAGAGAAAAATTCAAGAGCGTGGACGAAGTCACGGCTGCAACCGGCGTGAAAATTGCTTGCGACGACGCGGAAGCCGTGGCTAGCGCGGTTGGTGGCTCGAGCTTGTTCGTCGTGCGTTCGCCTGAAGAAAAAAGCGAGGCGAATCAAGCGCTTGAAGACGAATTAAAACATATTTTGTTTGAAACGCGGGACAAGGGAGTCCTCGTCAAGGCGGACGCGCTGGGTAGCATTGAAGCGATTAAGAAGCTCTTCGCTGCTGAAGGAATTCCGATTAAACGCACCGCGCTCGGCGCGGTAAGCAAGCGCGACGTCGCCGACGAAGTCGCCATGC
>JAVYMB010000030.1:0-7957 GCA_038740145.1 Candidatus Norongarragalinales archaeon
GCCGTCTTCTTGTAAATCGGGCGCAGCAAACGCAATTCCTTGATTATCGCAGCCGGCTTGAGGGGAAAAAACTTGCGCACGAGTTCCGCGATTTTCGAGTCAGCAATTTTGCCGGTGCCGAACGTCTCCACCAAGACACTGACGGGTTCAGCCACGCCGATTGAGTACGCTAACTGCACTTCGCAACGCCGCGCTAGTCCGGCGGCAACGATGTTTTTCGCGATGTAACGCGCGGCGTAAGCGCCGCTTCTGTCGACTTTGCTTGGGTCTTTCCCTGAAAAACATCCGCCTCCGTGGCGCCCCATTCCACCATAAGTATCAACGATTATTTTGCGTCCAGTCACTCCGCTGTCCGCTTCAGGACCACCGACTGCAAAGACGCCGGTGGCATTGATAAAGTATTTCGTGCGCTCGTCGCAAAGCGAGCCGCATATGGGCGTTATGACTTCGCGCTTGATGTCGCTCACGATTTGCTCGTGCGAAATCTTTGGGTCGTGATGCACGGCTATGACGACTGCTTCAACGCGCTTGGGTTTACCGTCTTCGTATTCCACAGTGACTTGGCTTTTACCGTCAGGGCGAACCCAATCAAGAATTTTTTTCTTCCGCACTTCAGCAAGGCGCATGGTAAGGCGGTGCGCGAGCATTATCGGTAGAGGCATTAGTTCAGGGGTTTCGTCGCAAGCAAAGCCGAACATCATTCCTTGGTCGCCCGCGCCTTGCTCGTGCTGCGCGCTCGCGTTTACGCCTACCGCGATGTTGGCGCTTTGCTCGTGAATGCTGGTGAGCACGGCGCAGTCGCTCGCATCAAGTCCGTATTCGGGGTTCGTGTAGCCGATTTCGCGCAACGTTTGCCGCACGACGCCTGGAATATCGACGTAGCACGTCGTCGTGACTTCGCCAGCAACTAGAATCAAGCCAGTCGTCGTAAGGCACTCAACAGCCACGCGGGCGTTCTTGTCTTTCTCAAGCATCGCGTCAAGAATAGCGTCGCTGACTTGGTCGCAAATCTTGTCGGGATGCCCCTCAGTGACACTTTCACTCGTAAACAAATAGCGCTCAGTCAAACAAAACACCTCCACGCCGCAGATTTTTTTCAAGTCAAGCGTTATCGCTGGAAAGATTTAAAAACCTTTCCGCGGTTAAAATTCTAAAAGGAATATATTAATTCTTTAAAGAATTTGAGAAGTGTTATCCGCTGGTTGCCGCAACAAGAATGGCTGCAACGTAAGTGGTTGTTCGTGTTGCCTGAACTCGGTGAAGTCAAAAAGCGCCGCAAAGCGTTAAATCTCACGCAAAGCGCACTTGCGCGCCTTGCAGGCGTTAGCCAGTCATTCATAGCCAAAGTCGAGCGAGGTAAAAGCGATCCTGCGTACTCGCTCGCCAAGCGCGTTTTCGATGCGCTCGAAGCGCTGGAAACGAAGACTGAAAAACGCGCGCGCTAAATCATGAATCCGCGCGTAATCAGTGTTTCGCGGCGCGACAAAATCAGCCGCGCCGTGCGCTTGCTGCGAAGCAAAGGAATTTCGCAGTTGCCGGTTTTCGACGACAAAGGGCGCTGCGTGGGCAGCGTGAGCGAGGGAAGCGTGCTCGAGAAAGTGTCGGGCTTGTCGAAAGGTAAAGGCGTCGCGGAAATCGAAAAGAAAGAAGTGGAAGTCGTGCTCGGCGAAGCGTTTCCCCTCGTTGACGAAAACACGCCTCAATCGCTCCTTGCCTCGCTGCTCGTCCACCATCTCGCCGTCTTAGTGCAGCGCCGCGGGAGAATAGTCGGAATAATAACTAAGAGCGACTTATTGAAGTGAGAAAAAAGGAAAGATGAGAACGCCGGACTCGCGTTTGGCGTCAAATGCTCGTCTTGTCGAACAACTTGCCTGCCGCGAGAATTGCTACGGCGTCAAAAGCAGCGAGTAGCGCGAGAGCGAGCGGGAGTCCCGCGTAAGAGCCGTCGACGAGCATTTCGCGCATTGCGCCGACTCCCCAACTCAATGGGTTGAGCGACGCGATTTCACCGAACCAGGCGGGCAATTTGTCGACGGGAAACAAGGCGTTCGAGAGAAAAAACAATGGAAAGACTACAAAGTTGACGACTAGTTGAAAGCCTTCCACGTCGTTCAACAGCGAAGCGATGGCAATGCCGATTGCAACAAATCCCGCAGAAATCAACGCCATGAAAACTACGGACAAAAAAATGCTTTGAGGCAAACCCAAAAAAATTCCGATAACGAGAATAATCAAGCCTTGAAAACACGCTGTAGTAGCACCGCCGAGAACGCGGCCGAAAACGATGCTCGTGCGCGACAACGGCGCGACGAGCATTTCTTTTAAGAAACCGAATTCTCGGTCCCAAATCACGGAAACGCCCGCGAAAATCGATGAAAAGAGAAGGCTCATCGCGATTATTCCTGGAATGATGAAGTGAACGTAATTCATTCCTGGGACGAGCGAGCCGATGCCGAAACCGAGTGCGAGGAGAAAGAAAAGTGGTTGCCCTATGCTGCCGAATACGCGTGGCTTCGAATTCCAGAAGCGCTTGACTTCGCGGAGCCAAACCGCATAAATCTTGTCTAATTCCAAAAACATTGTCGCTTGCCTCGCGTTGCTTTAGTTGCGCCGCATTTGTTTTGATTGCTTTTAACGCCACCCACGCATTCGCGCGAAAACGCGTTTTTGCTCGCTTGAAGTAGCCGCATCTCGCAAGCCGCGACCAGTGAAAGCAAGGAAGGCGTCTTCAAGCGACGGCTCGCGCCGCGCGACGCGCGAGTTTGTTTCTTGAACGGCGGTTTTTGCCGCGACGCTTTTCTTTAGTTCGCTCGGCGAGCCCAACGCCCTGATTTCGCCGTGGTCGATGATTGCGACTCTGTCGCAGAGTTCGTCTGCTTCCTCGAGGTAATGGGTGGTGAGAATCATTGTCACGCCTCGCCGCTTGAGTTTGCGCAAGTAGTCCCAAATGTGGTGCCGCGTTTGCGCGTCCAAGCCAAGCGTTGGCTCGTCTAGGAACAACACTTTCGGAGTGTGAAGCAATCCGCGCGCGATTTCCAAGCGCCGCTTCATTCCGCCTGAATACGTTTTCACGAGTTTGTCGCGCCACTCATTCAATTCGACGAGGTTCAACACTTCAGCGATTTTTTTCCTGCGTTCGCTTGCAGGCAAGCCGTACAAGCGCCCGTGAATGTCGAGATTGTCGAAACCCGTCAAGTGAGAATCAAGCGTGTAATCCTGGAAAACCATTCCGATGCTGCGGCGCACGGCAATCGCTTCACGCACCACGTCAAAGCCGTTGACGACAGCGCTACCACCAGTCGGCGGCAAAATCGTCGAAAGCATAAACATAGTCGTGCTTTTGCCGGCGCCGTTGGGGCCGAGGAGGCCAAATAATTCGCCTCGGCGAACGCTTAAATTGATTCTGTTGACTGCAGTAAAGCCGCCGAATTTTTTCGTCAACTCGCGAGCTTCAACGACATTAGCTAAGTCCAATTCAATCACTAACCACGAAAAAACAAAAAAAGCCTGCTAATAGTAAGCAGTGAACAACGAATTTTACTTCTTGTCTGACTTCGCTTGCGCGCCTTCCTTCGCGGCAACTCCTTCGGAAGAAGTTCCAGCTGATGTCGCCGCACTCGCCGCCGCACTGGCTGGAGCCGCCGCGCCTTCTTTTGGTTTTTCTTCTTCGCGCTTCTTGAAAGAGTGTTCTTTGCGGGCAAGGTTCGCCGCGTCGCGACTAATGTCGCGGATAACGAGTTTCCAAGAGCCGCTGAGTTTGCGTCTCGCACGGTTGAATGCTTCGCGCAGCACTGGCAAGTCTTTGCTTGCGATTCGCGCGAGGAAAACGCAGTCGCCGCGGCGCACGCGAGCGAGCCTTCCCTTCGGCCTGCCGAACGCGAGTTTCATTCCTTTCGAGATTCGGTCTGCTCCCGCGACTCCCAGCGCGCTGTGCTCGCGCAGCACGAAGTGCGGGAAAGTAACGACTTGCAAGTAATAGTTTCCAACGAGTTTCGATTCCAAAAACTTGTTCGCGGCTTGCCGCGCGCTTTCAATGGAAACATCACGGATTTGGACTGGCTGCAACGCGACGAGGCGCGCTTCTAGTTCGTAGCGCTTGTCGGTTCCCATTTGGTATTGCCGCACGCGCGAGTCAGGCGCGCCTTTCACGAACGATTTGCGCGGGCGCTTGCGGGAAATGCGCGTCCAAGGCTGTCCGTTAGGCGAGCGACATGTGCGCGCTGGACGAAGAGCCATTTTTCAAGCCACCAGAAACAATGTTAAACAAATTAAAATGAAGTGGTGAAGAGCAAGTATTTTGCGGCGGGCGGTTTAAAAACGTTTTTAATAAGCAGCGCAGTAAAGCAGTAGCGTCAAAAACACGTGGTGATCGCGTTGAAAGCGTTGCTTGTTTTCGCTGCAGCGTTTTGCTTCGCAGGCTTGGCTGGACTCGCAAGCGCAGCGTTGCCAATTGAAAACTGTGCCGACGTTTGGCGGGTGTCGTTCAACCAACAAGCGATTTTTTCTTCTATAGACTTTAATCCAGGAAGCCCGTCCACGGTTAAAATCGCGGGCAAGGCAGGGCGTTATTTTTGGTTTCAAGAAGGCAAGAACGGCAGCAGCTCTTTCGACGTGGTAGTCAGTGAAGAACGCGGTTACTTGCTGCCAGGCGACATCGTGTTTAAAGAATACGGAGAACCAACGTGGTTTTCAAAATCCAGCGAGAAAACCGTTGAATACGACTGCGTCGAGAACGGCGGCGGCAAAACCGACGCCTTCTCGTTTGAAATCGGCAACAACAAGTTGTTTGAATTAACGAACGGAAAAACGTTTACCGCCGATTACTTGCGCGTGAAAGCAAGGCGAAGAGACGCGTTTCGCTTGCGCGACGACTTGCTAACAAACGAGTTTTTCGTGATTACGAGTCGCGTTCGACAAGGCACCGCCGACTACGGCGCGGGAAGCGTTTTCTACGCTTCGCCGAACGCACCTGGAAAATTCGAGGAATACTACGCTTTCGCTCGCGACAAGCAATACGCTGGCGTGCTTTACGTTGGTTGCTGCGAAGCGCTCGCGACACTCGCGCCAAGCACGGCTCCTTCGCCGTCGCCTTCGCGAGCAGCCGCTGCTTCGCCTGCGCCGACGGCTGCGCCGGCGGCGTCCGCTGCACCGCGCACTTCGCCTTCACCCGTGCCGAGCGCTTTGCTTGAAAAACCAGTGCGCGACTTCAACTTGCAGTCGAACGGCTTGCTTACCGCGCTTGTTTTTATCGTTGTATTCACTGCGTTTGTCGCCGCCGTGTTTTTCCTCGCTCGAAGCAAGCACGTCGGAGTTGAAGTCCGCAAACCGTCGCGCACTCGAAAAACAAGCTTGAAAAGCAAGTTTTAAAAGCCAGCAGCGCGAAACAATCAAAGATTTTTTTGTGAGCAGGGCGGCTACGGCTTCCAAGAAACTGTACGTAATGCAGCTGATTAAAAATAGCTGGAAGCCGGCTTGCGTTATCCGCTTCGCTGCTTGAAATTCGCGCGGCGCGAAACCCGCTGCCTGAGAAACGGTTGAAGCACGCGCGCAAAAAAACGAAACAAATTTTTTCCACTAGTTTCACGGCGGCTTATGTTTTTACCGCCGCTCGATGATTCGCGAGTGTAAACGGTGACTGACTGTTGATAGTGCTGCTCGAGCACATGGATTACTTCGTTTGGCGCACGGGAATGCGGGGCGTGCACTCGCCGCTAGAAGAAGCGCTTGGGGAAGACAACGCTAGCGGCGGCGGACGCAATTGCCTCGTGGCTTACACGACGGTGGAAAGCGAAGAAGAAGAAAAAAACAAACTCGACAAAGTGGCGTTGAAGGCTGCGCGTTCCGTGAATGAACTCGCGCGCGAACTCGGGCCCACGCCGTCATCGTTTTTCCTTTCGCGCACTCTCCCGTTGAACCAGCAACGCCGCTCGCTTCGCTTAAAGCGATCGTCGCTTTCGCTACGCGGTTGCGCGAGTTAAGCCGCTGGGATTACGCAGTGTTGCGCGCGCCTTTCGGTTCGCACAAGATTCGTGAAGGCAGGATTCTCGGACACCCGAAAGCAGTATTATTAAGGAAATACCGAGTATAATCCAAATCCAGCAGAAAAGGTGAAGAATTTTTTGGCTAAAAAATTTTTCGTGACGACGCCTATTTACTACGTGAACGACGTTCCAAGCATCGGGCACGCTTACTCGACAATCGCGGCGGACGCGCTCGCGCGCTTCCACCGCTTGCGCGGTGACGAAGTTTTTTTTCTCACGGGACTCGATGAAAACTCTGAAAAAACAGTGCAAGCGGCGAAGAAACTTGGAATCACTGATTTTCAGCGTTACGTCGACGAAATGGCTGTAAAATGGAAGCGCGCTTGGAACGCGCTCGGCATCAGCAACGACGGCTTCATTCGCACGACGGAACCGCGTCACGCGAAAATCGTTAGTGAATTTTTCATGAAGGTCTATGAAAAAGGAGATGTTTACAAGGGGCGTTACGAAGGATTGTATTGCGATGGTTGTGAAGCGTTCGTTTTCGAAAGCGACTTGGTGGAAGGAAAGTGTCCGCTGCACCGCGTGGAGCCAAAGCGCATAATCGAAGAAAATTATTTCTTCAAACTCTCGAAGTACGAAGGCGAAATCCTCGAATTCATCGAGCGAAACCCTGGCTTTATTCAGCCGGAGTCGCGCAAGCACGAAATCGAAAACTTCGTTAAAGCGGGACTCAAAGACGTCAGCATTTCGCGTCCAAACAAAGAATGGGGAATTCCACTACCGATTGATGCGAAGCACAAGTTTTGGGTTTGGTTCGACGCGCTGCTCAACTACGTCAGCGGCGCGCCGCCTGGCGCGTGGCCTGCGGACGTGCACGTCGTCGGGAAAGACATTCAGCGTTTTCACTGTGTTATTTGGCCCGCCATGCTTTTCAGCGCGGGCTACGCGCTCCCGAAAAAAGTTTTTTCGCACGGGTTTCTCACAGTCAACGGACAAAAAATGAGCAAGTCGCTCGGCAATGCCATCGACCCTGTTTGGTTGAGCGAAAAGTATTCAGTCGACGCGCTGCGTTACTATTTGTTTCGCGAAATCAGTTTCGGCGAAGACGGCGATTTTTCAGAAAAAAAACTCGTCGAGCGGCACGATTCGGAACTCGCCAACGCTTTCGGCAACTTCGCTTACCGCTCGCTTTCATTCATTCACTCGAAAACCGATTCTTTGATTCCCGAAATCGCGAGTGCTTCGCTTACGCCTGCCGACGAAGAATTCAAGAAGAAAACCGAGGAGTTGGCTGGCGTCGTCGCGGCGGAATTCGAGGCGTGCGAACTAAATAACGCTGTTGACGCCGCCATGCGGTTTGCCGACGAGTGCAATCGTTACTTCAACGCTCGCGCGCCGTGGGCGTTGTTCAAAGAAAGCGGGGCGAAGCCGGTTGAAGCGAGAAACGTTTTGGCGTTGTCCGCTCAAGCGAGTTACGCGCTTGCCTTGGCTCTAGCGCCGATTACGCCGAACGCAAGCAAGCGCGTCTTCAACTGCTTCGGCGTAGCAGCGCCGCGTTGGGGCGACTTGACTCCCGCGCAAAGCGGTTGCCGCATCGGTAAACCAGAAGTAATCGCGCCCAAACTCGCGCTGGACGAGAAAAAGTGATTTCCGCGACGCTTTCCACTCGAGAGAGGCAAAACTTGTTTTTCAGCCGCGGACGAGTCCGCGCACGGCGTAGTCGAGCCCCATTAAAATGAACAAGCCGAGGATTACTGAAACAACTGCTCCAGTAACGCGGTGTTCAGGCAAAACGTATTCCCAAAACAAGTCGTATAAGCTCCATAAGCCGCGCCAGTAAATGATTATCGCAGCGCTGACGACGAGTCCGAATAGTAGTTGGTTTCGACGCTTGAGCTTGCGAAAGCCAGCGAAAAAACCGAGGGATTGCACTTCTTCAACGAGTTCGCGTTCAGTCTTAGGCATGCGAAAGC
>JAVYMB010000031.1:0-7771 GCA_038740145.1 Candidatus Norongarragalinales archaeon
GTTTCCGTCAAGCGAATCGTTGGCGGTGAAATCGTGCCCGCGTACTCTTCGATTACTCCTTCAGCGAGCGAGCCGTTTTGGAGTTGCACGCGAATCTTCGCGCCAACTCTACCGTTTTCTAGCGCGATGACGAAGATTGGTTCCGTAAAGCTCGCGATTCCAAAAGGCGTTTGGTGGTGCTTGCGAACAAACGAGACGAGGACGTCTCCGCGCCGCACGCCTCGCATGCGAGGCCAAACATAACCAGCCGCGATGGAGAGCGCTATTGCGATTGCTACTAGCTTCCACGCGTCGCTGAGCAAGCTTTCCTTCCAGCCGAGTTGCGCGTGAATCCAACCACTCAACCCGTAGAGGACGAGCGCGACTGCGATGAAGAACATTGCGGCGTTAGCCGCGACGCGCAAATTCATTTTCTAATCCCCTTTCATTTTGCTTTGTATTAAAAACTTATTTTTGGCCGTGTAGGTTCCGTTGTTTTAACCGATTTTGCTGTTAGCCGTACCCTGTTTGTGCTTCTTTCTTCTTCATTAATAGAGTCGGACGAATGGCGCTGAGTGCTTTCTGGAAGTGCGCCGCCTTGACTTCCTTAGCATTCAAGTTTTCGCGCAACGCGGCGAGTCCAGCCTCGCGACAAAGCCCTTCAAGGTCCGCGCCACTGTAGCCCTCGGTTTTTTTGGCTAACGCTTTCAAATCAACGTCTTTCGCTAGAGGCATTTTCTTGGTGTGTACTTGCAGAATCGCGTAACGCGCCGCTTCGTCTGGCGCCGGCACTTCAACGAGCTTGTCGAAGCGCCCTGGACGCAATAAGGCCGGGTCAAGTAGTTGAGGTTGGTTCGTCGCTCCGATTACGACGACGTCGTGCAAATCTTGCAAGCCATCCATTTCTGCGAGAAGCGTGTTCACCACGCGTTCCATGACGTGCGTTCCGCCTTCATCGCTGCCGCGGGCTGGCGCGAGAGAGTCGATTTCGTCGAGCAAAACGATGCAAGGCGCTGCAGTCCTAGCTTTCCGGAATACTTCGCGTACTCCCCGCTCGCTTTCACCAACCCATTTGCTAATGAGTTCTGGACCGCGGACTGCGATAAAATTCGCTTCGCTTTCAGTCGCGACTGCCTTCGCTAAAAGCGTTTTTCCTGTGCCGGGCGGACCGTATAATAGAATGCCGCGCGTGGGGCGAATTCCTAGGCGCTTGAAAGAATCTGGGCGCTTGAGTGGAAGTTCGACTGCCTCGCGCAACTCGCGCTTTGCTTCTTCTAGTCCGCCGATTTGCTCCCACTTGACGTTCGGAACTTCAAGATATACTTCCCGCAACGCGCTCGGACGAATTTCTTTGAGGGCGTTGTAAAAATCGCTTGCCGTTACTTTCATTGACTCTAGTATTTCCTGCGGAATTTGTTCTTCTTCAAGGTTGATTTTCGGTAGAGTGCGCCGCAACGCCTTCATCGCAGCTTCCTTCGTAAGCATAGCGAGGTCTGCGCCGACAAAACCGTGAGTTTGCGCCGCGAGTTCGTCGAGCGAAACGTCTTCAGCGAGAGGCATGCCGCGAGTGTGAATCTGTAGTATTTCCCTCCTTCCCTTCTTGTCTGGCACGCCGATTTCAATTTCTCTGTCGAAGCGTCCAGGACGCCGCAACGCCGGGTCAATGGCGTTTTGGCGGTTAGTCGCGGCGATTACAACGACTTGCCCCCTGCTTTTAAGTCCATCCATTAAACTCAACAATTGCGACACGATGCGTTTTTCGACTTCGCCTACTACTTCTTCGCGCTTTGGCGCAATAGAATCAATTTCGTCGATGAAGATTATGCTCGGCGCGTTTTCCTCTGCTTCCTTGAACAAGTTGCGCAAGCGTTCTTCAGCCTCTCCGACGAACTTGCTCACGATTTCAGGTCCAGCAATCGTTATGAAGTGCGCTTCGCTTTCGTTAGCCACCGCCTTCGCGAGAAGCGTTTTACCGCAGCCCGGTGTGCCGTAAATCAAGACGCCTTTCGGCGGCTCGATTCCAAGGCGCTCGAACAACTCGGGGTGACGCATTGGAAGCTCGACCATCTCGCGAATCTTTTGGACTTCTTCCTTGAGTCCACCAATGTCTTCGTAAGTGACTGTCGCGACTCTACCGAGTTCCTTGACGGGTTCTTCTTTTAATTCGACGTTCGTCTGCGCACCGACGAGAACTAGTCCCGCCGGCACTGTTTGCGCTACTGCGAACGGAAAAGAAGTGCCGAAGACGTTGATGGACAACATGTCTCCTTTGCTTAAAGGCTTGCCCACGAGATTTTTTTTGACGAAGGAGTCGAATCCTGGTGCGTAGCGGGTGGGTTGGTTTGGCGCAAGAACGATTTTCTTTGCTTCCTTGATTTCTGCGCGCCGCACGCGCACGGAATCGCCGAGTCCAACGCTCGTGTTTTGCCTCAAAATTCCGTCCATTCGAATAATGTTCAACCCTTCGTCTTGCGGGTGCGCGGGAAGTACTATCGCGGCAGTCGTCTTCTTGCCGCGAATTTCAACTACGTCTCCAGTAGTCACGCCCAACAACTTGCGCGCGTTCGAGTCGAGGCGCACGATTCGCTTCGCGTAATCGATTTGCAGTGCTTCAGCGACTTTTAACGTTATTTCTCTGCTTCCCCCTGCTTCCTTTGCTTCTTCAGGCATCGCGATTCACCTTTCAAGTCAAAAAATACTCTTAGACTACCACGAATAGGGTTGTTTGATTATTAAAACTCGTTGGAACGCGTCTTTACGCTGAACTCAATAATAAGGCTTTCTTTTTTCGCAGTTCGAGTGGTTTAAGGCGTTCAAACGATTTCGCAGTCGCCTGGAAGAAGTTTTTCTACGTCGCTTGCGTCGCAACCAAGGCGTGCGGCTATTCGCTTGGCTGCCTCGCTTTTCTTCACTCCCCCTGGCTTTACGCGCACTGCATTCTTCGACGCGGCAGCGTGGACAGCAGGCGCTGCGATTACTCTCTCTTCGTCGTTCTTGGCGATCAACAACGCCAACTCAGCATTCTTGAACCATTCGCGCGTTCCGCGAATAACGAACGCACCTTTCGCAACAAACTCGCCGTGCGAATACTTGCTGACTTGTTCTTTGCGCGCGGCGTAAGCGTCGCACGCGCCAGCGCCGCTCTTCCAAGCGCTTGAATACGCCGCAGCCCACTGAGCCGCTTCAAGCTTGTCTTGCTGGCTCGCTTTAGTTCCGTCCTTCAAAATCGTTGCTGGCGCGCCGTGAACGTCAGCGTGAAAAAACAAGTCGCTTGCTTCGAAATGACGCGCTACCAAGTCTTCGTTTTGCCGCGCGTCTTTCCCCGCGACGACTAGGAAGCCGCCGCTCGTGCGAAACCAACGATATTTTTCAAACCACTCTCGCTCTCGAATCGTTTTGACTTTAAAACGCGTTTTCGCGGCTTCAGCTTCAGCCACCGCCCGTGCTTGCTCGAATTCGTTTTCCGCACGCAGTTTCGCCAAACTGGCTTCCGTCTGTGCGATCGCTCGGCGCGCGCCTTCCGCTTTAGCCCGCGCTCGCTTGGCGCGCTCGAAGTAGTCCGCCGCGTTTTGCCAAACGGTTTTGCGAATGTCAAGGCGAATCTTCATTTTTTGTCACTTTTCTTCTTCGGCGTTTCCGTTGCCGCTTCTTCGGTTTTAGTTTTTTCCCGTAATGTTTGGTCTTTGTTGCTCCACTCCGCTTTGCTTTCGCAGTTAGGCGTCAAACACATTTCGAAAGGGCGCTTGCCTTTACGGATTACTTTCACTACCGGTGTTCTACAGTGCGCACACGTTTTTCCAGTCGCGACGACTGCGGCGTCACGCGGCAGGGGGAACGTGTTGTCGCACTTCGGGTAAGCGTTGCACGCAGCGAACAAGCCGTATTTGCCGCGGCGCACCACGATTTCGCCTTTTTCGCATTTTCCGCATTTTCCAAGCACGCTCGCCTTGCGTTGCATTTCGTTTACCGCGCCGATTAATTCGCGTCCGATTGCTTCTTCTTGCAGTCGGAATTCCGCGCAAATCCGCGCGATTTCACGCTTTCCTTCTTCCACAACTTTGCTTTCACTTGTTTTTCCTTCTTGAATCGCTTCCATTTCGCGTTCGAAGTGCCTCGTGAGTTCTTCACTCATTATTTCTGGCACGTGCTTGCACAGCGAATCCGCAACTGCGAGTCCGAGCGGCGTGACGTGAATGCTTTTTCCTTCAATGTAACCGCGGCGGTAAAGCGTTTCAATAATCTCGGCGCGCGTTGCTTTAGTGCCTAACTCTTTTTCTTCGAGTTCAGCGACGATGCTCGCGGGAGTGAACCGCTTCGGCGGTTGCGTCATTTTCCTGCGTTTTTCGATTTTGTCGACGCTGAGTTTTTGGTGCAAGCGCAAGTCAGGCATTTGTTTTTCCTCGATTTTCGCATAAGGAGCGTAAAAATCAATCCAGCCCTTCTTCGTGATTCGGTCTCCTTGGGCGAAAAAGCGTTCCCGCCCCAGCGTTAGTTCCGCGCTAACGCGTTCGGCTTCGCCGTCTTCCGCAAAACACGCTAGAAAACGCCGCGCAATCAAGTCGTAAATCTTCGCGGCTTCGCCGCGCAATGCGCTAGGCTTCAAGCCAGTAGGGTGAACCGCTGGGTGCGCTGGATCCGTCTTGTCGCCTTCAACTGGTTTAACTCGATTTTTTTCGATTAGTTCGCGCGCGTGTTTTTCAAACGATGGATTCGTGGCGAGTTGCGAAATGATTTTTTTGAGGTTGAGTTGAGGCGGGAGTTTTTGCGATGCGCTGCGCGGGTACGAGATGAGTGCGGCTTCGTAGAGTGCCTGCGCTGCTTGCATGGTGCGCGCCGGCGTTATTCCAAAACAACGGTATGCCTCCGTTTGCAGCGTCGTCAAGTCGAAAGGCGGCAACGCCCGCAGTTTCAACTTCTTTTTTTCGACGGCGGAAACGAAGCCATCTTTGTTGCAGCGAGCGAGCGCCGCGTCTGCTTCGCGTTCGCTCTCGAATTTTTGCTTTACATGCAAAAACTCTGTTCCGTCGTACAACGCAACGAGTTGCCAATACGGTTTCGGGACGAACGCCGCGATTTTTTTTTCTCGCTCGGCGAGCAACGCGAGCGCGGGTCCTTGAACGCGCCCGATGCTAAGCACGCGAAACGCGCCAGCGCGGCGCACTGCCGCCATGAGGGCGCGGCTGATGCTTAACCCCCAAGCAAAGTCTAGGTAGTGCCTCGCGCGTCCCGCGTCGCGCATTCCCTCGCTTATTTTCGGCGCCGCGTTTTCGTAAGCGTATTCGAGTTCCTCGCTCGTAAGCGTGGAAAACTTCATTCGCCGCGCTTCGCGCGTGCCGCACAAGAACTCGAGAATGTTGGCGGCGATGACTTCGCCTTCAACGTCGTAATCGCACGCGCTAACGAATTCGTCGGCGTGCTTTGCCAGCGCCTTGATGTTTTCGTAGTAATCTCGCGCGAAAGCGTTTTCGCTACTAATTTCGAAAGTCGGCTTCCACTCTCCGTCAAGCACGGGATAGTCGTTTCCGCTTGAGCGAGGCGCTAGTCCAAACAAATGTCCTACTGCTGGCGCGACGACTATACTTTTGCCGTTTCGCTCGAGCTCGAACCAGTGCGTCTTGCCTTTGCTTTTCTTTTCCGGCGGTTTGCCTAGAGCGAGAGCAGCGGCGATTTTTGCTGCCGCGCTCGGCTTTTCCGCAATGATTAGTTCCATTAAGTTTCGAAAATTGTTTTCCGCGCCGTAGTTAAAAAGAGTGTGTTTGCGCGGCGCTGTTTTTTGCAGGAGTGGTTTCTGTTCTCGCTAAACGTATTCTTGAGGCGGATTTTTTGAAATAGGAATTTTTTTTTTATTGCGCCACGCAGTCAAGGCATTCGTAACAATAGTGCAAACAGCGTCAACCATTTTCGGTCCGCGTGAAACCGCGTGCACTTCAACCGTTTCAGTTTGAAGTTTTCCTCCTGCAACTCTCCTATTCAACACTATTTTAACGCCGTTGTACGGCGCGTATTCTTCCCTAATCATTTTTTCTTCCGTTGCCGCGTTGCGTTGAAACAACTCGAGTTGTTGACATGGAAGGCTTTTTCGAGCGCTGCTCGTCAGTGAAACAATTATTTTGCCGTCTTTAACTTCAGCGGCAAAGTTGTTGTTTTCCTCTAATTTCTGCAAGAGTTTGGCTTTAGGCGTTGTTAAAGCCGCTTCCAAAAACTCCGCCAACCACTCATTAATTTTTTGCGCAGCCACAAATCTTTGTTGGCTTTCTACGTGTTTTTGAAGACTTGAGGCGTTCAAAACAACCGCGGTTATCCCGCCGCTTTTACCAACTATGGCTCTACCGTTCAAAAAACCG
This sequence comes from Candidatus Norongarragalinales archaeon, assembly GCA_038740145.1. Classification (GTDB taxonomy): domain Archaea; phylum Micrarchaeota; class Micrarchaeia; order Norongarragalinales; family Norongarragalinaceae; genus CAITNU01. Next base: position 6,324 of record JAVYMB010000031.1, read on the forward strand.
AGGTTGAATCCGATTTCATTTCCCCTTACAGAAAGCCGTACGTAGTCTCTGCTGGCTTCCACAAAGTGTTGAGTAGTTGGACGAAGCGTTTCGAATTTTTCGTTTTTACGCCATAGTGGCCGAACACCCAGCCATCCATTGACCTTTGGGTGTCGAAAAACTTGAAGGCCTCGCTTTTTAAGCTCTTCTTCAAAAACTTCGGTGCGCATCATTCACTATTCTTTTGGCGTAAACTCGTTTAAAGAACTTTGTGCGGCTACCGTGCACTCACATTTTTTGTTTGGGCAGCTTCACTCAAAGAAGCGTGTATTTGCTCAAGTAAATTTGGACTTTCAACACTTCAAGGAAAGGCAGGATCAACAATGAATTTGTTACGAGCGCAATGTAACGCGCGCCTAGGAAAAAAGTTTCGAGTTTTAAGAAAACCCACGAATTAAGCAAGACGAGGAACGCCGCGAAAAACAGGAAGAACAAAACGTAAGGAAAGCGGCGGCGAATGACGTTCACGCTTCTCTCGATTGCGCGCCGCACGCCCAAGTCTTCCAAGACGATTGCTTGCGGCGCGAACAACACGAGGAGTGAAGCGAGAAAAGCGATGAAAACGCCTAGCGCTGGACCGGCTGCGCCTAAAAAATTGTACTCGAAAATCGCGAGGTTCGCGGCGAGCACTACTAGAAACACCGATAAGAAGATGAGAAAAAGCGTGTAAGTACACCCCTCGATTTTCTCGACTTCTTGGTGAGTCAAGCGACTAAGCGTCCGTTGCGCGCGAACCACGACGTTGATTGCAGTTACTGCGAAAGCGAATAAGGCTAGCGAAACGAAGAATACTATTGCTATAAACAAGGCGTCGAACACGGTGAAGTTGAGTGCAACGCTGCGAAAGCGCAAAAACGTTCCGCTGAGAGCAACGAAGTTGGGTAGGAGCAACGAAAGCGGGAAAGCAATCAAGAAAGGCACGCTGAAAAACGAAATCAACTTCAAGTTTTTCTTGTGTGCTTCCACCGCATGCTTAAGCAAAGCCGTTAAACTCAAAGCCAATCCCCTCCAACCATTCAAACAGTGGTGCAACTAATTAAACCAGTAATCGTTAATCAGTGCTGCGTTTAAAGAGTTTTCGCACGCGAGGCGCGCGGCTTTCAACTATTTCACCTTGCAAGCAAGCCGTGCTTGCGCCGATTATTTTCACGCGCTGCTTTTCGCCTAACCGCGCGCCTTGTTTCGCGATGACTTGCGCGTACTCTTCGCTTCTTCCAGCCGCCTCGCCTTTCGCGCTTGCGCCGCGTTCGACGAAGCGGACTTCAAGCAATCGCCCGACAAAGCGCGAGTTGCGGCGCGCTGCAATCGCGCGCGCGAGTGTTGCGGCGCGTTCGCTACGGTGCTTGACGACGTAGTTGTCGAGTGGCTTTAAGCGAGCGGCTGGAGCGGTTGGCCTAGCGCCGTATTTC
>JAVYMB010000032.1:0-7768 GCA_038740145.1 Candidatus Norongarragalinales archaeon
CAGCGAGTCCGGTTTTTCCTTTTCTCGCGAGTGCATTGAGGTCGGTGCAGCGCGCCGCTTCAAGCGGGGTTTTTCCGTTGAGTTGCGCGTTCGGACGGTCGCCCAACCCGTCGAGCACGATAATTAGTTTCTTGATGGTTGCCCGTTTTTCGAGTTCGTTCATTAAACCACCAGACTCTTTATTAAAACGCGGCGCATTAATAAAACGCGTTTTCGTTCGATTTTTCATTCGTTAGAGTTGGTTTGCTTGCCTTTCCGCGAACAAAAAAACAAGTGGTGGCAGTGCTTGAACTGCAAACTGCGTTTCGAAGCGGCGGAAGAGCCGGATGTTTGCCCGCGGTGCGACAGCGGCCACCTTCGCCCTTTCGGGCAAGAAGAACCTCGTGGCGCGCCGAAGTCTTTGCTTGGTCCAGTCGAGCAAGCGCCTGAACGCAAGGCGTTCGCGCGCGTTGAAGGCAGGCAACGCGTTTTCGGAGACACGAAAGAAGCGTGGAAGAGTTTTCACTCTTCGTCGCCGTCTTCGTGTCCGAAGTGCGGCGGAACAGAGTTTCACCGCGACTTTAAACACAAGGAAAAAACTTGCAAGAAATGCGGGGAAATCTCGTCGTTGCGCCGGCCGCAAGCGTGAAAACAAAAACAACGTGTTGAAGGCGTTTTTTCTTGGCGCGTGCTAACGAACGCAGCGTTTCGCTTTTCTTGGCATTAATTTTAATTTTGCCAGTAGCCGCCGCCGGTTTCTTGATAGGCTTTGCGGTGGCCCGCGCGAGCAAATCGCTTATTCGCCCAGCGTTGAAAGCGTTTTTTCGCCAGGCAGTGAGCAGCGCCTCGTCGCCTTCATCGACTCCGCGCGCCGAAGCATTGACGCCGAGCTATACCAGTTTTCGAACAGCGCGCTCAAGGCAGCGCTCGTTCGCGCCGCGCAGAGAGGCGTAGTCGTGCGCGTGATTTTCGAGCCGAAAGTCGACGGCAACCTTGAAACCGCAGAATTCTTGGCTGGCAAAGGAATTCAAGTCAAGTGGGCGTGGCAAGGCTTCGCGAACACTCACGCTAAAAGCGTTGTTGTAGACGATTGGTGCGTGCTCGTTGGAAGCATTAACTGGTCGCAACGCGGCGTTGAAGCAAACCGCGAAGCAGCCGTCGTAGTTTGCGGCGGTTCGACAGCAAGCGAATTTGAACGCGTTTTCGAAAGCGATTGGAGTAAAGCAACTCTCTTCGTTTCTTGACGCCGCTTTTTTAATTGCCGCATTCGCGTTTCCGCGTTTTTCTCTATGGCTTTTTTCGGTTTACTTTAGCGCCGGCGGGCAGCTCTTTTCACTGCTTTAATCCACGGCGGTTCGAGTAAATTGCGCACTCTTTCAACTTCCGGCGAATGCGGTACTAACAACACGCTCTTTCCACGCAGATTTCTTCTTTTTATTGCAGAGCCCGGGCTCAACTTTACTTCAACTAAAGGCAAGCGGCGTCTTTCTGAAAGCGCTTGCTTGCATGCGGTTAGTAGTTTTTCAAATGCCGCGTGACACGCGTCCGCCCTCTCCGGATTTTTTATTCGTTCACGCCGTGCCCTCTCGTATTCTCCCTCCAACGCCTTGATTTCTCCTGCTTTCCCCGTAATGCTTCCTTCACCGACTTCTTTTTCCAACCGCAATGTTTCTTCTACTGCGGCTTGAAGCATTCGCGCGTTAGCTAAAACGACAGCGACCCGCTTCAACAATTTTCTTTCGTTCTGAAAAACCCTACCCGCGCTTAACTCTTTTAATTGCTTTTCTGCGTTTTTACAAAGCTGTTTTAATTTCTCCGATTGATTCGGCAAGTGTTCAGCGTAAAACCAGGCGACGTCGCCTGCATGCGGCGCGTTCTTTCTTTGTTTTACCCCCGTTATCGTTCTTGAAAACAACGGTCGAATCGAATAAAACTCAATCAACTTTCTCTTGATTTCTAAAAATTCCGCTTCTAAAAGACTAGCGTTCCACGCCCGCTCATCCATGCGCATCAACGCTTTTTTTTGGCGTGCGGCGGCTTTTAAACTTTCGCCGCGTATTTTAAGCCCTTGTTTTGCTTTTTTCGGTGAAACCGTGCCGTCAAAAATTAAAATAATTAAAGCGAAACCCAGCGACGCCTTCGCGCTTAGTGTTTTAACGCGCAAATACTTTGACTACGCTCAACTAAACCACGAAAAAATCTTGAAGCGCTTGAACTCTCCGAATTACGAATACTGGGTGGCGCGCGATGCCGCGAGCGGCGCGCTCGCCGGATTCATCGACATCGACTTCGCGCCAGTGCGCGGCTTACGCAAAAACGACGCTTTCGAAAAAGACAGTGCAGCAGTCACTGAACAAAAAGAAGCCTCGGGCGTCGCTTACACAACGAAAGCAAGGCGAGCAATGGAGCGCGAGGGAACGCGTGCGGCAAATCACCGTTCGCCGCGTTCGAAGCAAGCGAAGATTTTAGGGCTCGCCGTGCTGCCAGAGTTTCGCGGGCGAGGAATCGCGCGCCGCTTGATAGCGAAGGCCGAGGCGAGGGCGAAGGCGCGCGGCTGCCGAAACGTTTTCCTGCTCGTGCGCGAAGACAACGCGTTAGCGCGAGCGCTTTACGAAAAACTCGGCTTTTCGTTGCGCGGCACGCTCGCTGAAAAATTGTGGGGTAAAACGATTTTGCTTTACTCGAAGGAATTAGAGTAGCGGGGAGAGGATTTGAACCTCTGATCTCCGGGTTATGAGCCCAGCGGGCACTCCTGGCTACCCTACCCCGCTTTGCGGAAAATAAGTTTTGCGAATAGGCTTATTTAAGGACGCGCTTCTTGCTTGTCCTATAAAACCATGCGCCGTCAGCGGCGTCTACGCTTGGGGCGGCGGTTTTAGTTGTTGATCCAGTTGGTCCTTCAAATGGTTCTGCCCGCGCTCTAATGTCGGCTTCACGCATTTTAATCAACGCGCTTCTTATTTTGTCAAAAGTCAGCTGACCTTCTTCCTGGTGTTTTTGCAACACCTCAACCATCATCTTCAACAACGGTGCTTCTGGCGCGTGTTTTTTCAAAATCATCAAATATTTTTCTTCCCACTTCTTTACCTGCGCGGGGCTAAGTTTGGCTTGCTGCGCCAATTCCAATGCGGCTACGGCGGGTTCGAAGCGCTCTTGCTTCACCCAACGCACGGCTTTATTCACTAGCAGTGTTCTCGCTCGCGTTTCTTTTCCCGCCTTCAATAACTTACTCGTTTGTTGGATTAGACGCCTCAATTCTTCCACGTTGTCTTGAAACGCAATGAGTTCTTCTTGGGTTAGTTCACGGGAATGCATGCTAGTCTGGCCTGACCGCGGCGTTCGCTTTAATAACCTGGCTGCCTCGCGTCGCGTCAGCGTTTTCAAAACCATGCTGCTTCCCTATCTGTTCATCGATTTCATAGCGGCGCGTTATTATTTTGGTTAGCGAGAATTTTCTCTATCGCGGCTATACGCGCTTCGGTTTCGCGGAGCTCGCGCGAGTGGTCGAACCAAACGAGTTTACCGTCGCACTTCGGGCAACGAAAAGCAGCTTCGCTTGCAGCGTCGAAGTTTAATCGCGTGCATCCCTTGCGGCACTTGTAAAACAACGCGCCTTCCTCAGCGTTTCGGCGAGCACGCAATTCTTCGAGTTCGCGTTTTTTAGCGGTTAAAAAATTGCGCAAAGCCCTGTCTACGTCGAAGTGCCAAGTGTACGTAAACCAACCGTTCGCAAGGTTTTTCTCGCGAGAGTAACTAATGAAGCCGTGCTTGTGCAATATGTTGAGTAACGCGCGAATGTTAGCCATTTTGTACTTTGTTTTTTCCTCGATTGCTTCGTCTGTTGCTCCGTCGCCAATGCTTTGCAGGACGCGGAGTCCTTGAGGGGAAGCCACGCTGGCGACGTAATCGTAAAAGTGGTGGATTAAAGGATTGGTTGCGGACTTGTTTTTGCTTCGGTATGTTTCGGCTATGGAACGACGCTTTGTACCTGCGCGTCTTACAGCCATGCTTACTTCTCGCATTCGTTTAGTATATATTCTTTTTCCAACGCTGTTTATTTGTCTCGCGTCAGTAGTGAAAACGTTGCTTTCCGCAGTTTTTCTTTTTCAAAACGGTTTTTCCGCGAGCGTTCGGCTTGATTTGAACGAGCGCGCCAGCAAATTTTTTGTTTAACTCTTTGCCTTCAAACAACTCGTGCAGGAAAACCGCGATTGCGGCGACTTCGCTGTGCGGCTGGTTGCCTACTGCAACGTTGTAGTCGCACAACGCGTAAACTTCACACGGGACTTTCTCGGCACCAACGACGACAAGCACGTTTTTCTTTTTTGCTGCGCGGCGCAAGTCCGTGATTTTTTCTTGCAGCGGCTCTCCATACATAGTCAAGTGCACGCGCTCGCCGCGAAATTTTTTCAACGCGCGCCTCCAATCCACTTCGAAACGCGCCTTGAATTTTCCACCCCATTTTTTCGTTACGGCGCGAATCGTTTCCAGCGGCGTCTCGTCGCGTTCGCCGCTTAAAATTATTTCGCTTGCGCCAAACGCTCGCGCGACCAACGCGCAGTGCGTAGTCACACGTACGTCGCGCTTTTTTCTGTGTCCCAACCGAAGAATTATAACACGCTTCACGAAATTGGTTTAATGCGAACGCTTTAATATTTCCAGCGGCGTTTTCTACTTTCCGGGCTCGTAGCTCAGCTTGGCAGAGCACTCGGCTCTTAACCGAGGAGTCGGGGGTTCGAATCCCCCCGAGCCCGCTCGCTATTTTTTCGTTTTTAAACCCGCAACGTTTTTATTGATCGGCGGCGTAGCGTTACTGCGGATTCTGTATAGGTGGGTTGAACTGGTCGCCTTGCCGAACCCGCTGAAAACAGCTGTAAAAGCGCGGCGTGGTTCGGCCTAATTCTTTTTAAGCGACTAGTTCTTTTTTCATTACGCGAGTTTCAGCGTCAACTGCGACGTGTTAGTTGCAATGCGATTTAAAGCCACGCTTTTATTGTGTGCCACGGTTCTTGCTTCGTATTTCGCGTTCAGCGGCGGCACGCCTTACTTGCCGACGGCGTTCTTGACTGAATTCGCGCTCGCTGGTTCGCCAATTGGTTTTTTCACTCACGTTTTCCTGCACGTTGGAATCCAACACTTAATCAGCAATTTGTTGCCGCTCTTTGCTTTCGCTTTGTTGTTGGAAACAACGCTCGCTTGGAGCGACGTAATCGCGATTTTCCTAGCAAGCGGAGTTTTCGGCGGAATTCTTTTTTCGCTTCTTAACCCTGGCGCTGCTCTAGTAGGTGCAAGCGCCGGCGTTTCCGGATTGATGGCCAGCGCGGCGGCGTTAAAGCCGAAACGCGCGCTCGCGTTGCTTGTAATCGTTCCGCTTGCAATCGCCTTTCTTGCAATTCCACTCGTAGAGTTGGGAGAGCGGGCTTTCGAGCGAGGGTTGTTTGAGCGCAAAGCGTCGCTCGAAAGCGAGATTCCCGTTCTCTTAGCTCAAAACAAAACCGTTGAAGCAGCGCAGGCGAACGCGTCTTTACAGGCGGTGGTTGCGCAAGCGCAGCAGACTGTCGAGGGACGTCTTCGCGAGGAAGCGACTCAAACAGACTTTACAGTCCACGTTTTCGGTGCATTCGTCGGAGTGGCGTTCTTGTGGTTTTTCAGGCGCCGCAAACTAAGCTGCGGTGTGCGCGAGTACGCAGAGTTGGGCGAAGCGTTGTTTTCCTTTTTTCGTGCTTTTAAAACTCGCGCCGCGAAAAAAAGAAAAAATAGTTAAACACCAGCGCCAAAACTTAAACAATTAGTCTTTGGTGGTTTATTAGTCGGGTTTAGTTTTTTTTTCGCGCGGGGATGGCAGAGCAGCAATGCGCTCGCCTGCAGAGCGAGTTAGCCGAGTGCAACTCTCGGTCCCCGCTTTTTTTCATTCTCTTAGTTTTTGGCTTCGGGTGGTGAAAATGGCGAAGCGAGCGGTGCTTTTCATTGCGCCAGGCGGTTTTCGCGACGAAGAGTTGTTTGACTCGCGCCGAGAACTTGAAGCGGCTGGCGTGGAGTGCGTCGTCGCGAGCACCAAGCGCGGAGCGTTTTCCGGCAAGCTTGGAGGTAAAACTGAAGCGACGCTTGCCGTAGGCGAAATCAAAGCGACGGATTTCGACGCGCTCGCCTTCGTTGGCGGCCCTGGTGTAGCCGAACACAAGCTAGACGAAAACGCGGGCGTGCTTCGGTTGGCGCGCGATTTCGTCGCCGCTGGAAAAACCGTTGGCGCGATTTGCATTGCTCCGCGAATTCTCGCTGCTGCCGGCGTCATTAAAGGAAAACGCGTGACGGCGTTTCCCGACGAAGAAACGCTTGCGGCGCTCAAACGCGCCGGCGCGGTTTTCGCTGGTTCGCAGTGTGAAACAGACGGCAAACTAGTTACCGCAAATGGCCCTAGCGCAGCTCGCGCGTTTGGGAAAGCGGTTGCCGCAGCGTGCAAAGGCAAGTAACCAATAAAAATCAATAAAAGCACTTATGAGCTTAATTTCGCTGCGGCGTGGTTGCGGTGGGAGTCAAGCCTTTTTTGAAAAACTTTTGCGGTGACGACGCCGCGCAGGTGAGCGCTGAGCTCATAATCGTGATCGCGGCGGTAATTGCTGTTGCAATCGTCTTGATTTTGCAATTGCAAAACACGGCTAAAAAGGGAGCGAAGGTGGTTGGACAAGAAACCGAGCGCGCGTTCGAAGAAATACGCGAAATAAGCAATCGTTCATAGCCGTTGTTTTTTTCGTCTTTTTTTCGTTTGGGCTTGCTTTGTTCTTTGTGGTTGGCGTGGGAATACTTAAACACATCGTTCAACGCGTAATGGCAATGGACTTGACGACGAAAGACGTCAAGTTGCGCGTCGCGAAACTCTTCAATCTCAGTGAAGACGAAGCAGCGCGAGTCATCATTCGCGCTCGAAGCGAATTAAAGAAGCCACGCGTGCGCGAAGCAAAGCGCAAAATCGTTTTCATTCCCCAATGCTTGCGCAAGCGCGAGTGCAAAGCGCCTCTTACGGAGGAAGGGTTTCAATGCCAAGCGTGCAGCGCCGACTGCCAAGCGCGCCTCATTCGCGAAGCGGCGCTCTCCGGCGGCGCGTCGTGCTTCATCGTTCCAGGCGGCACGATGGTTCGCAACTTGATTGCAAAGTATTCGCCTGACGCAGTCATTGGCATTGCTTGCCACAAGGAGGCTGAAGAGGGACTAAACGAGTGTGACAAGGCGGGCGTGCCCGCGGTAGGCGTCTTGCTTCTCCGCGACGGATGCGTGAATACGCTTGTAGACTTTGAAGAAGTCAAGACGGTTTTAGAAGACGCTGGACTTGCATGTTCAACAGTCGAATTTCCCGCCGCGTTTAGTGCAGCGAGCACGCCGCTAGTTTTGAAACCGAAAAGCGATTGAAATGCGGAGCGCGAGCACGCAGAAAGCGAATGCTCAAGTAAGTCTTGAACTCTTGCTCGTCTTGGCGGCGCTTGCCGCGTTTTTCCTTGCGTTTTTGCCTTTCGCCGACCAAGCGCGCGCCGCCCGCGTTTTTTCGAGTAGCGCAGCGATTTCGCTTTCGCTTGCAACTCCAACCCACAAATCCGCCTTCACGCCTTGCTCGTCAGCGTAGCGTTCGAGAAAGGCTTCGGCGAAGGCGATTTTTGCTGCAGCGTCTCGAGCGGTTTCTTCGCGTTCGCTTCCGTGCGCCGCCCACAACGCTTGCCGCAAAGAGTTTTTCAAGTCGAGTTCGAAAGCATTCTTGCGTTGTATGAACAAAGCGGCTTCGCGATATAGCGCGGTTGTT
>JAVYMB010000033.1:0-7725 GCA_038740145.1 Candidatus Norongarragalinales archaeon
GGCTTTATTTTCCATCGTGCAGAATCCTGCACGAGCGTGCGAAAAAGAGTTCAGCACTTATGCGAGACAGGGCCTTGCTCCCCCTGCACTAGGTGCCAAGCGAATTCTTTAAATAGCGCGACGCTTAAATTATCGACATGTCGGTTAACCTAGGTATCCTGCAAATGCAGGTTCTTTGGCTTCTCTCAAAGGAGCCGCAACACGGATACGCGCTACTGAAGACGCTGAGTCGACTCAAGAAGACGCGAATAACGCAGGGAACTCTTTACCCTGCGCTCGCGGCACTGGAGCGCGCTCAGCTCGTCAAGTCGCGCAAGGCAGGCGCGCGCGGAAAAAAAGTTTACTTCGTCACGCCAGCTGGAAGGAAGGCTTTGCGCGAGGCGTGCAGCGAATTCGTAGCGATTTTTCAAGGCATTTTCAACGAGTATTTTTGCGGAACGCAATGTTCGTGTCCACGCAAGAAGGCGGGTTGCAGGTGAATTGATTGAAGGTCTACCTCGACAACGCCGCGACGACGCGAGTAGACGAGCGCGTGCTGGAGGCAATGCGCCCTTTTTTCGTCGAGCATTACGGCAACGCTTCCTCGTTGCACTCGCTGGGCGTCGAAGCCAAGCAAGCGCTCGAAGAATCGCGGGAAACCATAGCGAAAGCGCTTGGCGCCACAGCGGAAGAAATTGTTTTCACTGCAAGCGGCAGTGAGGCGGACAATCTCGCGGTAATCGGCGCGGCGATGGCGAACCGCTCGAAAGAAAAAAATCGCGTGGTTGTTTCGTCGATCGAGCACCCCGCGGTTTTCAACGCCGCTGAATTCCTCAAGCGCGAGGGCTTCGAAGTAGTTTTTTTACCAGTCGACCGCGAAGCGTTCGTTAAAATGGATGCGTTGCGCGACGCGTTGACGCCGAGCACGATTATTGTATCCGTGATGCATGCGAACAACGAGGTTGGGACTATTGAACCAATCGTAGAAATAGCAAAACTATGTAAAGAGAAAGAAGTTTTGTTTCACACTGACGCCGTGCAGTCGTTCACCAAGGAAAAAATTGACTTGAAAACGTTGCTCGCCGACTTCGTTTCGCTTTCAGCGCACAAGATTCACGGTCCGAAAGGAGTCGGCGCTTTATTCGTTCGCCGCGGCGTTCGCTTACAACCGCTTGTTTACGGCGGGCCGCACGAGCACAACTTGCGCGCGGGAACAGAAAACGTCGCTGGAATCGTTGGGTTTGCCGAAGCGGTGCGCCTAGCGCAAAGAGAAGCTCCGCAATCAATCATGAGGATGCGTGGACTCCGCGACGCGTTGATTAAGCGAGTTCTTGAAGTTAAAGACGCTTTCTTGAACGGCGCGACTGGAGAAAAAAGATTGTGCAACAACGCGCATTTTCGCTTCGACGGAGTCGAAGGCGAAGCACTGCTTTTGCGTCTTGACGCGCTCGGCGTTGAAACGTCTACTGGCAGCGCGTGCTCGAGCGCCTCCCTAAAGCCGAGCCGCGTGCTTTTAGCGATGGGTTTGTCGCACGTGCAAGCGCACGGCTCGCTGCGCTTGACGCTGAGTCGCTTCACGACGGCTGAAGAAATCGATTTTGCCGGCGAGTGTATTGAACGCGCGGTCAAAGAGTTGCGCGAGTTCAGCGCTTTGAGAACCTGATTGTTTGCTTGGGTGATTCGGTGGTTGAAGAAACTAGGGGAAAAGGGATTTACTCGGAGAAAGTAATGAACTTGTTTTTGCACCCGCACAACGCTGGCGAGATTGAAGACGCGGACGGCGTTGGCGTAGTCGGAAACCCGGTTTGCGGAGACTTAATGCGAATCTACATTAAAGTCAAGGACGGCAGGATTGAAGACATTAAATTTCAAACGTTCGGTTGCGCTGCGGCAATCGCGACGAGCAGCATGATTACCGACCTAGCTAAAGGCAAGACGCTCGAAGACGCCCTAAAGATTACGCGCAACGACGTGGTTGGTGCGCTTGAACGTTTGCCGCCCATTAAAATGCATTGCTCGAACTTAGCGGCTGACGGGTTGCACGAAGCAATTTACGATTACTACAAAAAAAGCGGAAAACTCGTTCCGCCAGAGCTCGAGCGCGAGCACGAACGAATTAACAGAGCGACGACTCGAGAGCGCGAGGAAAGCGAAGCAAGCGAAGCGCGTGAGCGGTGAAACGCAAAGCGTATTAATTAAATCAGCGTACGCTTTTTTTTGGTGAGTGGAACGCTTAGCAGGTGAGTTGAATGGCTTTCGATTACTTCTTGCTTGCAGGCTTGCTGTTGTTTTTCGTCGTAGGTTTGTTCGCTCGTTTTACCGACGTTTTCGAGAAAGACAAGCGTTACACTCGTTTTACGCTCTTTTCAGGAATAGCTTACGGTTTCGGCGGCGGAATTCTCGCGGCTGTTTCGCCTGCCTTCGCGGCGGTCGTCTTCGGAATCGTAATCGGCGTAGTAATCGCCGGCAAAGTAGATTCGCGGCAACACCACGCCGCCGTAGGCGTTTTGCTGTTGACCGCGTTGCTGCTTAAAACTGCGCCTTTGTTTTTGCCGCTTGCAATACTGTGCTTCGCTTCTTTTCTTGACGAGGACTTGCATGAAATCGTTTGCGCGCAAAAAAAGAAGCGGCGCGGCGTTTGCTCGCTCTTGGAATTCGCGTTGGGTTCGCGCGTTTTGCTTGAAGCCGCGTCTTTCGTTCTCAGCTTGTGCACTGGAAACTGGCTGTTTTTTGCGGGCGTAGTTGCTTTCGACGCCGGCTGTTATTTCGCTCCAGCGCTCGGCGGCTGGTTCAAGGCACGCTAGACTGGTTTTAAACGAGTTTCGAGATGTCGTATTTTTTACGCCACTCGTTGAGCTTGTGCGCCGCGTATTTCTCGATGAGAAAGCTTTTCACGAAGTGAGTGCTGCGCTCGCGTTTTTGCGCCTCGTACTCTTCGATGCTAATTTCTTCTTTTTCGCCGTTTAACAGGTAGTCGTAATCAGCGTTGCTCATGCGTTGCAGAGCTAAACGGCGCTTGAACGAGTCGATTAACTCACGTTCGAATGCTTTTTTCCAAAGCGCGTCGTAACTAGTTTTTTCGACGATCGCTTGCGCCGCGAGCGCGCCGCTTAAAAGCGCGTACTTTATTCCGAAGCCGCGTGCGGCTTCAACAAAACCAGCCGCTTCGCCGACGAAATACTTCTTGTTTACGAATGCCGTTTCAGGAACAGTGTAAAAACCGTAGCACGCTTTTGCTTGAGTTCGAACTGCGCCTTCGACTATTTGTGCAACCACTGGGTTGCGCAACACTTTTTGGAATAACGCGCCAACGTGTCTAAACTTGGTTTCGTCAAACGTGGTTACTAGCACTGTCGCTTCGCTTTCGCGGTACGGAATAACGCAAGCGTATCCTTGCGGCGCGAAGTCGTTGTTGAGAAAAAACAAAATGTCTTTCAACGGCATTTTCAAATCTTTGTAGTGCGCGTGGTATCCTGCGCCATTAGTAAATAGTGGACCCGTTGCTATAACGTCGTATTCGCGCGTGCTGTGGCGCGCGTTGAAACGAAATTCAACGCCAAGCGATTCCGCTTGCGCGTGCAACGCGGTTTCTACGGATTCAGTTTCGTGCCCGCGCTTCCACGTATAAAAAATCGGTTTTTTCGAGTGAATAACGCGCGTTTTCATTGACGGCGAATATTTTATTATCCTGCGCACTCCAAACAGTTTGCCTACTTTCAACCCAAGTGTTTTTAGTTTGTCTTCAAATTCCGCGTCGGTTCCGTAGTTCCTGATTGCTTGAATGCTTTCTGAAAAACGGCTTGCCGTCGGGCTTTGCTCGGTTACTTGAACTCGTTTGCCTGCTTCAGCTAGTTTTATGGCGGCGGTTAAACCAGACAGTCCAGCGCCTAATATTTTCATCATCGGATTCGCTTCAAGTGGGTTAAATCGGCTTTAAACTACGCCTACCTGGTTTTTAAGGTTATTACTTTAATTTTAGGCGTGTTGCGTTTGAAACACCTGGTTGCGCTCACCGTTCCAAGCAGGTTAGTTATTCCTATAGGTTCGTTTACTGCAGCCGTCTTGATTCTCAAAGGCTTTTTTCCGTTAGCCGCTTTTCTCCCGCTCGCAATTTTGTGCGTTGCAGACTCCGCTTCAAGCGTGTTGAACAGCTTGTCAGACGTGCCAAGCGATGGCGTGAACGCGCCGTCGAGGCCGTTGGTTAAGCGACTGGTGTCGCGCAAGACTTCTTGGTTGTTGTTCGCGTTCTTGGCGTTGGCCTCGCTGATTTCAAGTTTTTTAGTGAACTCTTTATTCTTCATCGTCGTAGCAGCGCGTTTGTTTTTTGAATTGATTTACTCGACTTTTCAAGCTAAACGCTTTTTCTTGATCAACCACGTTCTCGTAGGCGTTACTTACGGTATTGTTCCGCTTGTCGCGGCTTGCGTTTTTGCTGGCCAGCCGTTTCCTTCACTATTTGTTTACTTTGTTTTGCTCGTCGTGTGTTTGACGCCGCTTAAAGACGTGCCTGACGTGGAGGGAGACGAACGCAGCGGGGTTGCTACGTTGCCCGTCGTCGTCGGTGAAAAAATTACGGTAGTCGTCGTTTGGCTAGCTTGCTTCTTGCTTTCTTCAGCGTTTTTTTTATTTGGCGTTCTAGCCATTGTTCCTTTCACTGCTTCACTCGTGTTTCTTTCTTTGTTTGCAAGTGGTTACTCGTTGATTTTGGGTAAAGATAAAAAACGCGCTTATCGTAGTTTGTTGGTTGTTTCTTCAACTGTTGCAGGAGTAATTGTAGAGTTTTTCTTCGCGTTTTTAAGGTGATTGCGTGTTCGGCTTTGGTTTAGTTGGTGACTTGATCGCGCAAGGCAAGCTTCGCTTCGACGGAAAACGCATTTTGTTGTTTAACAACCCTATTTCCTTTATTCCTTTGCGTATGGTGGTAAAAACAATTAAAAGCGTTCACGAAAGCAGTGACCCCTCGTTGCTTTACCGTGCTTGCCGCGACGAAACGATTTCTTGGCTTGAAGGCATGGTTCGCGACTTTAATTTGAGGGAAACCGACATGATTGATTGGGGGTTAAAAATAGAAGAGTTTTCTGGGTGGGGAAAAGTAGTGGTAAGAGATATAAAGCCCGATGAAAAACAAGTCGTTTCAGAAATACTTGACTCCGCAGTCGCCATAGAGTACCAAAAACTTTTTGGAAAGGCGGAGCGTGCGGTAGACGATGTTTTGAGAGGCATGCAAGCGGGCGCTTCTTCCATGGTTCACCACGCAGAAATGGAGGCGTTCGAGCTTTCTTGTATTGCTAAGGGAGACGCGAGTTGCACTATGGTTGTAAAGCAACGGTCTTTGTTCGACTTCAACGACGCTGAAGTAATTCGCCAAATAGGTGCAAAGCGTTGAAAAACGCGGATTTTGATGTAGTGGTGGTAGGCGGCGGTCCAGCCGGTTCAACTTGCGCCGAGTTTTTAGGGAAAGGCGGATTGCGCACGGCTTTGTTTGATCACTCGCATCCACGCGAAAAACCTTGCGGTGGCGGCGTAACCAACAAAGCAATCGCTGAATTTAAGATTCCGAAATCGCTTGCCGAGCGCGTCACCGAAAAGATAATCATCGAGAGTCCGAGTGGTGACTCCGTAGAACTTTCGTCTCCCGGCGGCGGGATGCTCGTAATGCGCGAAAAGTTTGATGCTTTTCTTTTAGAGCGTGCTAAAAAGAAAGCCGCGTTTTTTCCAGAAAAAGTTTTAAGTGTTTCTAGAAAAGGACGCGAATGGGTGGTTTCCACTGCTAAGCGAAAGGTTTATTGCAGTTACTTAGTCGGCGCGGATGGCGTGAACTCTCTCGTTCGCAAAACAGTTTACCAACCTATTCCAAAGAATTTGTTAGCGCAGTGCGTCGGTTATCACATTCCCATGCCTCGCGAGCAAGTGGAAGCGCTTTTTCCTGCAGCCATAGAACTTTACTTTCATTCAACTCGCAACGCCTGCGGCTATTTTTGGATTTTCCCGAAGCAACGCACGGTTACCGTAGGCACGGGCTTGCGCTTGGGCACGACTGGAATAAAAGAAATGGTTGACGATTTCATCGCCTCTCACCCTGCAGCAAAGCGGCTTGCGAAACCAATGTCGCATCACTTGCACGCGCACTTGATTCCGTTCGTGAATAAAGCGTCTTTTTATGACGAGCCAACTACTGGAGACACGTGGGTATTGATTGGCGATGCCGCTGGACACGTATGCCCTTTGACTGGAGAAGGAATTGCTTTCGCTATGCTTGGAGGCAAACTCGCAGCTGAAGCCATAGTTGAGGGGGATTTGAAGAGATTCGAGAAAAAATGGCGCGGGCGTTACGGTTCTTTCTTGTACTGGGGAGCGCGTTTTCAAAACTTTTTTTACAGTCCTCGCTTGCTGAGTTTGTCGGTTAAACTAGCGAAGAAGAGTGAAACAATGCGCGAGTTTTTGCGTGACGTTACTGAAGCAAACGAGAGTTATGGATGGTTGTTCGCCAAAACTGCATTGTTGTCGCCGAAAATATTGCTAGAACAGTTGTTTTAAGCCAACGAGACTACTTGAAGACGTCTTCCATTTTCTTTACAACGATTCCTTTTTCCGTTATTTCCATTGGATGCACGCCCATGTCGTGTTTCGTACCACGCATTTTTCGAACATAAAGCGCTCGATTCACTTGAGACCCGATTGCAAGCGTGCTTAAAAGTATGACTCCGTCTGCGATGTATTCCTCGACGCCGTACCTGGAAAGGTGCATCGCTCCACTTCCAACAGCGCTTTCCGGCGTTTCAGTCGTCAAAATCGTTGTGAGTCCCGTGCGGTTGAGCACGTAAGCGAGCTTCAAAATGTTTCTGCGAGTTTCGGTGAGGCTATCGCTGTGCAACCCCATCGCCGGAATGGAATCGATGACGAGGCGCTTGGCGCTCGTCTTGCGGCAAACGTTGAGAACTTCGAGTAGCACGGTGTCGAAATCCATTTTTCCTGGCGTGAGCGCGTGTTCTTCCTCGCTCGCCGTCCCCGCTTTCGCGCTGGTAGCATCGAGGATGGCGAGCAAATCGTTTTTTTCTAGTTCTTTGAGGCTCCAGCCGAACTTGAGCATGTCTTCCCTTATTTTGCTCGGCATTTCGTCGAAAGTCACGAAAACGCCTGGTTCTTCGTAATCAACTAAACCTCGGTATAAATACTGCATTCCGAAAATGCTTTTTCCCGTGCCGCAGCCGCCGCTAACGAGAATAGTGCGTCCACGCGGAAAACCGCCTTCGATTAGCGCGTCAAGCCCTGGAATTCCCGTCGCGACTCGCGCCTTCGACTTCTCAGCTTTTTCTTCCCTAGTTTTTTCAGTCAATCTAATCAGCCGCTTACTTCAAATGCAAGCGAGTTATAAAAAAGCTTTTATTACTCGCGCCGCGTTATTTCGCACGAGCGGCATGGTTTCATTGGAAGCGAAGGAAGAGTGGAACAAGCGCCTCGCCCGCGCAAAGAACGAGCGCTTGCGTTGCACCGCGCTCGTAGCGTTCAATGCAGCCGCGAACCATTTGAAGCAACTCGACTTAGAGCGGATTAACGCGCTTGCCGAAAAAATGAGTTCGCGGGAACTAGAGCGAATCGCCGCAGCAAGCGGCGAGGCAAGTGTTTTCATTGACTCGCCGGAGCGCTTTGTGGAAGCGCTTGCGGCTTGCATGAAGCGCGGGCGCTTGATGCGTTTTCCAGCAAGCCGTGAAATGCTGGAGTGGATCGCTGACTTTTTCGGTGAAC
>JAVYMB010000034.1:0-7624 GCA_038740145.1 Candidatus Norongarragalinales archaeon
CTGTAGTTGCGTGTACATTACGCATTCTTCCAGAGGCACTTCGCCTGCTCGCAACTTCGCGATTACGCCGCGCACGACTTCAACCGCTTTTCGCACGTCGCCTTCCGCAAGCAGAATGCGCAGTACTTCACGTTGCGTGTTGCGCGCGACGCGCGACCAATCGCGGCGCACGAGTTCAAACCCTTTGATTTTTATTTTTCCTTCTCGGTTGATTAACGCGTATTTTTTCTTGGCGCCTTTTTCCGCCTCTTGTTTTTTCGCCACGAAAATCCCGCGCGGATAAAAATCTTCGAGTTCAAGTTCCATTTTTTCCGGGAGAGCGCCGTTGACGCTTTTCTGGAATTCGCGGACTTTTTCTTCGCCGCCTTTCGGGTGAATGAGCATTAGGCTGTCGGTGTCGGCGTAAAGAACTTTAAAGCCAGCTTTCTCGGCTTTTTCTATCGTTTCGTGAATATACTGCCTGCCCCACGCGGTCACGCTTTCAGCGCACTCGCGCGAATACCAACGCGAGCGGCCGTAACCCAAGTAGCCGTAAAACGAGTTTGCGATTACTTTTAACGCCCACTGCCGAGCGTCAAACTCCGCGAATTCCTTCGAGTCGCGCGCCAGCGTTTTCATTTTTTTCTTTAAAGCAATGCGTTCGTCAATCACGCGGTTAAGCGTTTCTGGAATGAGTCCGCGGCGCTTTACGCAGAACTTGTGTCCTTGCGGCGAAACAAACGCCTCCTCTTCATTACAGCAATCGCAGTTTAGCGTTGCTGGGTCCACGTTGTGCGAAATGATTATTGATGGATAAAGAGAGCGAAAGTCTAGCACGGCAATGTTTTCGTAAACCCCCGCTTCGGGCTGCGCGACGAACGCGCCTTTAATTGGGTTAGCGGCGCGCAACGCGGCTTCGCCAGCGCTCGGCTTGTTCGGCACTATTTCTTTTCGTTGAAAAGCCTCGCGCACGAGCAGCGCTTCGACGAGTTGTCCTGTAGTCGCGCGAGAAGAGTCGAAAAACGGAACTCCGCTGACTCGCGACAAGGCGAGTTCAAGCGGCAAAAAGTGGATGGCGAGTTCAAGGCACGCGATGCTGTCGCTCTTGCAGTATTCTGCCATTTCGTCCAGTTCTCGCGTTTCGCCGTTGTCCCATTTTTTCCACATGTCGACTTTCTTGAATTCCGGTTTGCTTTTGCCGAGCACGCCTTCGTAAGCCCGCTCGAGCGTGAGGCGCGGCAAGCGAATCGCGCCGATGGTGTTGAGAAAGTCGACGGCTGCGAAAACATCGAAATGCACTCGCCCGGGAATAATCGTTACGCTTCGCAAGCCGAACCGCTTCGTTTTTGCTTCTTTTTTCACGCGTCCGAAGAACAATCGCGCCTTCGTTTGTCGAGCGCGTTCGGTGAGAAACGGAATGTCGAAGACGTCTCCATTGTAAGTGCACAGCAAGTCGGGACTGCGCTCGTGAATGACCGAGTCGAACGCTTCAAGCATTTCGCGCTCGCCCGCGCAGCGTTTAACGAACGACGCGGAAAAGTTTTTGTCTCGTGAAATAACCGCCGCTTCTATCCTCGAATCCACGAGTTCGGCGTAACTAATCATAGTGCACTCGTCGCGCTTGGCGTCCGTTACGCCGCGCGGGTTGCGTACCTCGATGTCGAAGGCAAGCAAGCGAAGCTTCGGCTCGACGTGTTGTTCTGCCGCAGGCGCGTTTCGAATATTCTTTGCTTCAAGGTTTTCATTGACTTCAACCTCTACCCACGCGCTTGGGGTCAACGCTTTGTCGTATAGGTAGCGGCGCACGAAAGGAATGTCTGCCTCGAAAACAGTGCCTAGCGGAGCAAACGCTTCCCTCAACGCAGACACGTGGCTCGGGTGTTCACAAACTATGCGTAGCATTTTTTCTTTTTTCCCGTGAATGAAGCGTTCAACTTCTTCTATTTGCTTGGCTTTGACGACGGCGGACCGCGTTGCGGCTTGAATTTCTTCGGCGCGGCGCCTTGCTTCTTCGATTTTGTTGCGCATTGTTGCCTCTCGCGTTGGGACCACGTAAAAATAAGGCTCGAAACTCGAGTCGAAGGCGCGCGTGGTGCGTCCGCGTTCATCCTTGAAAACAAGGCGCACGCAAGGCTTGCTGCCGCGCTGAACGAAGTCGGCGTCTAACAAGAAAAGTTTTTTCTTTTCGAGAGGCATACGCTTTATTAAACCAGCCGCAGTTAAAAAAACCATTCAACCAGTCCGCTTAAAAGGAGGCTCGAGTTTGAATGCCTGCTCCTCAAAGAGTTCAACGGCAAAAGCCAGGCACGTCGCCCGGCGCTGAAGAAGGAATGCGCAGCGTTGAATCGAAAATCGATTTAATCGTGCAAAAAATCAAGAACATGGAGAAAAATGAGGAAGTAATCGGCCGCACGCTAGTAGCGCAAAACGAGCGCATCAAGAAACTAGAAGCGCAACTCGCCGTCGGCGTAGGCGGTGGCGCAAGCGCCGCTGAAATTGCTGAACTCAAGAAGGCGGTCGAAGCTGCGGCGAAGCAGCAAGACTTGTTGGAACTCAAGAACGTAATCGACCAGATTAACCCGCTCGAGTTCGCGCGAATAGACCAAATGCAGGAATTCATTCGCGACGAAATCGAGAGGCAACTCGGAGAGCGAGAAAAAGAAAAAAAGAAGACGTGACTCGCCGCGATTCTAATCCGCGGCTGCTTCGGCTAGCGATTCAGCGAATTCTTTCGGGTTCGCAGCTTTCACGAACGCGCTCGCCAGCAACACGCCTTCAGCACCAAGTTGCACCGCCTTTCGCACGTCTTCAGCGTTGCTTACGCCTGCTCCTACTAAAGCCAAAACTGCAGGATTCGTTTCCTTGATTACCGCTACTGCTTTCTTCACGATTTCTGGTTGCGCTTTGCTAACGCTTACTCCACTGCCGATGAGTTCAGGCGGCTCGACTGCAACAGCCCAAGGCGCTAGTGCCGCTAAATCCTTTGCTTCCTTCAAGTCGGCGGCGCACGCGATGACTTTAACCCCGCTTTTTTTCGCTTGCTCGACGACTTTTCGCGCCGTGTCCAGCGGCACTTTGTGTTCAGCGTGGTTGACGAGTGTTCCAACAGCGCCGCTCGCAGCAACTGCTTCCACCGGCGTCCAGCCAGTGCGCGAGCCGAATCCGACGGGGTCGGCGTTTTGCGCGAAAACCCAAAAGTTTTTCGTGGAAGGAAACTTGCGCGCAGTTGCGGCGAGTTCGAGTTGCGGTGGACAAGCAATAATCGTAACCTCGCTGTGAATTGAAGCCACTTCGCGCAACGCCATCGCATACTTTTCCGCGGCAGTTCCGAACACGTTGTCGTACGTTTTGTAATTAAACGCTATTACTCCCGCCAATCAAACCACCTTTTTTGCTTTTTTTATTTTTTCTTACGCGCTTTTTACTCGTTCTTTAAACTAAAAAGTTTCTTTTTTTTCGTCGCTTGCGAGTAGGCGACTAAATGCTTATCAATGTGCGTTGAAGAAGTTGACGCCGCCTTATTCATTCCCGCAACCTTTACTCTGCTTTTTTCTTATTTTTTGCTTCGCCGTGCTTAACCGCTTCTTTCAACAAGTCTACTTCTTCAACTACGCCTCGCGGCTCGCGTTCGCGAAAAACTTGCGATTGAAAAACAAACAATTTAGCGTTTTTGTCGTGCCAAGAGCCTCGTTCAAGCCCCGCCTTGTCGCACAAGTGCTCGAGGAATTCGTTAGCATTCCAGCCCAACTCGACCGGCACGATTGGGAGTAGCAATCCTGAATTCCAGCCGCGTCGCAGAATTAGTCCGTCTCGCCCGATTTTTATTTTGCGCGGAATCTCGTCTGCATTTCGCGCCTCAAGCGGTTTAGGCTGCGTCAACACGCTTATTTCCACGACGATTTTGTCGAGCTCGCCGCGCGAGATAGGAGGAAACCGCGGGTCGCCGAAAGCCGCTGCAAGCGCGGCTTCACGCACTGCTGCATCGAGTTCGCGCACTGGTTCTGGAAAGCCGATGCAGCCGCGCAAGTCGCGCTGAGGAAAAGTTTCGAGCGTGACGAACACGCCGCGTTTCTCGAGTTTAGGTTCAAACGCGGTTTCGCGCCCATCGATTTTTTCCTCGATTGCGCGCCGCGCCGCGCGAACGAGTTCGCGTCCTTGCTCGAGTGAAAGCAGTTTATCCACTTTTAATCAGTCCGTCTGCGCGTGGGCGTCAACGCGGCGGTTTAAGGAAAACAAAGTATTAAAAGCCAGTGGCAAGTTTAAAAAAGCTTTAAACTCTGTTGAGTTTTCAATTTTTTCTTTGAAGGAGGTTGTGGAGTTTTGAGTGAAGAAACGCACTTGCAAGAAACGCGCGAGGGCGGCGCGCGCGATGACGATGCGCATAAGCGCAATGCAGACGAACGCGGCGCGTACGAGCACGGCGACAAAAAAATTTTTGGGTTGCCTCCTGCGACTCTCGCTGTAGCCGTAGTTGTAATTGGCGTTTTGCTGATTTCGGCGGTTTTACTGTTTTGGGGAGGCAAGCAGACTGCCGCGTCGCCGACTCCAGCGCTGGGCGCGAGCGCGCTGCCGTTAGGACAGAATGCGAATTTAGAGGCGTTGAAAGTCAAGGTTGAAAATTACTTGAACGCGAAGTTTCTCGCGGCTCAAGAACTGACTTCTAAAATAACGAATGCAAGCGAGAAAAACGGCTTGTACGAGTTTAAAGTCGCGATAATGCAGGGAAACGAAACGCTCGACTACGCAACGGTTTTCGTTACCCTAGACGGAAAAAAACTAGTCATTGGAAACGCTGTAGATTTGGTTGACGTGACGCCGCCGCCGAGCCCGACTCCGCCGCCGAAGAGCGACAAGCCGGACGTAAAACTATTCGTCATGAGCATGTGTCCGTACGGAGTGCAAGCGGAACACGCCATGATTCCCGTCATTAAGTTACTCGGCGACAAAGCTTCTTTCGACGTGCGCTTTATCGCTAACGAGGGCGCAAACGGAACTTTCGACTCACTGCACGGGCAGCCGGAAGTTGAAGAAGACTTGAGGCAAGTGTGCATCGCTGCAAACCAGAAAGACAAGTTCCTCGCCTACTTAGAGTGCTTCGTGAAAGAACCGGCGGAAGCCATCAACGCTGGCGACGCCGCAGCTTACCAAGCGATTAATTGGACGAAGATGGCGAGCGACTGCATGGCGGCGGCGAAAGTCGATGTCGCGAACGTGACTGCTTGCATGAATGGTGCTCAAGGCACTGAATTACTCAAGAAAAACATCGCGCTAGCCAACCAACTTGGAATAGGTAGTTCGCCTACGATTACAATCAACGGCGGCTCGTACAAAGGAGCGCGTTCAAGCGAAGCATTCAAGCAAGGCGTTTGCAACGCGTTCAAAACCGCGCCGAGCGAGTGCAGTCAACAACTATCGAGCGCGGCGGGCACTTCAAACAATATTGGTTGCGGCGCTTGAAAAACGCGGTTGGAGAAATTGAAGGCTGATTGGTTTGGACGAAGAGGCGAAGACAAGAGAAGACGCGAAAGTGATTTGCGCTCTCGTCGTTATCGCTGCGCTGGGAGTGTGTGCTTTCGTGTGGATTATTAGCAATGGGCTCAGCGCGCAAATCACGGAAGTTAAAAACGCTGTTTTAAAGAATTCAGACGCAATCGCACAACTCAAGGCAAGCGGAAGCGCGGCTGGAAGTTCCGGCGGCGTGAATGCGACTCCAACGTCGGGCTTGCCGAAAGGAATTTCGCGGATAGCGAGCGGAACGAGTTGCGCAGCTTCAAGTGGAAAACCGAAAGTTTTTTTCTTTACCGACCCGTATTGCCCGGCTTGTGCGGCTACCGAGCGTTACGTAAACGCCTTCGTTGACGAGTTTTCGAACTTCACAGACATCGCTTACCGGACGGTAGTCACTCACTCGGGCGGAATGATCCGCAAGTACGGTGAAGACAATGTTACGCTCGCGCACAAGTATTTTGTGTGCGTGCAAGAACAAGGACTCGGCAAAATACAGAAGTTTAAAGAGTTGTTTTACTCGAATTTGAAGGACGACGGAACTGATTACATTCCGTTCAACGCAACGCAACTCGCATACTTCGCCGAGCAGGCTGGAGCCGACTCGGCGAAAATCGCTTCGTGCCTCGCTGGCGCGAAAGCAAAAATGGAAAAAGACGTGCAAGACGCGCTTCGATTCGGCGGGGGAACGTATTCTACGCCGACGATGGTTCTCGACTGCTTGTACACTGGACACAGTGGTTACGCGTCGAATGCCGTTTGCTTTGCTTACCCGAATCTCGCGCCATGCAAGAAGTAAAAACTAGTGTTTTCACCACTTCTTTCTTTTTTCTTTTGCCTGCCGCTTTTCTTGCCTGCGTTTTTCAATACGTAGCCAGCAAACGATTTTTATTGAATCGAAAAAAAACGCTTTTATTAATCCGCCGCGTTAAAAATCGCGGAAAAGGTGGGGGTAACGCTTTCTCGCGATTCCAAATTAAAGCCGAACTTTAAACTCAAAACTTTTTTTGTAGTCCGAGCCTTAATCTTCTTCTGCGTTTTTCTTTTAGCAGGCGCTGCCGCGCAGAGTAACGCTAACGCCTTCATTGACGTTGGATCCTTCGCATTCAAAATCCAGCCGAATTATTTTTATCCAATTCACTACTTGCTCGCGCCTTCTTCGTGCGACGGCTTTTTCCAAGAATTGCGTTTGCCTCCAACGCTTTCCGCAACTAAAGACTACGCGCAAGCAGCCGCTTACGCCAGGCAAGCGCAACTTGCCTTGCAGGAATCAGCACTTTACGGACGCACGCAAAAAATCTTTGCTGCGATGCCGGCGTTCAACGGAATCGCTGGCTACGCTTACTGTTCAATGCGCTGCTTTGAGGAAGGCTCTCGCGCTCTCGCGCTTGCAGGCGAATCCGCGCGCGCCGCCTTGCGCGCGACAGGCGCGAATGCCGACGACTTGCAAGCGATGACGAACGCGGACTACGAAGGCGCGGCAGGAGGTGTGCTCGCAGAGATTCGCGAAATCAACGCCGACTTGCGCGCTGGTGCTGTTGAAGGCGAATCGCTCGGCAAGTGGATTAACCGGGCAGCTGCAACGAACGACGCGGTTTGGAACGACTTGAACAAAGGAATCGCGTCGAGCGTAACCGTGTTCTCTGCAGTTAAAACACTGGCGGGCGAAAACTTTTTGCTCGACGAACTCGTGGCGTTCAACGAACGCGTGACTCGCGCGATTCGCTCGCTCGAGGCGGAAGTGGATTCGCTGCGCTTCGAGGCGGAAGACGCTGAGTGGCGCGCGAGCGGCGCACTCGCAGCGCTCGAAAAAGAACAATTGTGGCTCGTCGGCGAAAACGCCGGCACCACCGCGGACTGTGATTTTCGTGAAAAAACAACGACTACCGTCAAGGCGCGAATGCCTCGCGTTGTTGCGGCGCGCTGGCGTTTGGCCGAATATTATCGTGCACTCGCTTGCAGTTGAACGCTTCGCCGTTAAACTCGCGAAGAAGCTCGAGAAGCGCGGCGTCAAAGTTGACGTGGCTTTAGTTTCGCGGGGCGCATTGCTGCACGACTTGGACAAAGCGGAGTGCGTCGAGTGCGAGAAGCAAGGACTCGACAGTCCAGCTGCGGGACACGGCAAACGCGCTTTCAAAAC
>JAVYMB010000035.1:0-7551 GCA_038740145.1 Candidatus Norongarragalinales archaeon
AATTACTGGCGTTGTGAAGCTCGCGCACAAGTTGCCGCCGAACCTCGAACGACTGCGCCTCGTTCAAATCGGCGACTTCGACATGCAAGCGGACGGCGGAACTCACGTCAAGAACTTAAGCGAAGTCGGGCAGTTGAAAATAGAAAAAATTGAAAACAAAGGAGCAGCGAACAAGCGCGTTTACTTTTCGCTGTGGCCTCCAGTTGAAGCAACGCATTTAAACCACTGCGCGCAACACTAACGCGTGGCTTTATCCGTTTTGAAAATGATGTTGCGCTGCGCTACGCCCGACGAATTTTTAGACGAATTGCTGAAAGCAGTCAAGAACAACGCTTGGCACGGCGAAAAAACTTCGGCGACAGAAGTAGCAGACATTGAGAGAAAAGTTGAGGAAATAATAGCGCAAGAGCAAAAACAGCCAGATGTTCGTCTTCGCTACCCCGCATTGAATTTCGAGGCGCCTGACGGCACTTCAATGTATTTCGCAGTGGATTTGACTGTGCCTGGAGTGCGCAAGCCGTGGAGAAATGCGGTGGAAGAGCCTAGGGGTAGACTAAGGCTTTTCACCAAGTTGTTCGTTCCATTAGAACGAGGAGAGTGGGAGGCCGCAAAAAGCGTTTTAGGCGAAAAGTTGTTTAGTCACCCAGTGCGGGGAAATTGGAGTAACTCACCTACCGTGACGCGTCAACTACTGCTTCCTTTCTTCGCTTTTCAGCACTGGAGTTCTTCAATGCGGTTTAGAGAAAGAGCCGCGAAGGGACCGAACTCGGTTTATTCTTTCCCGCGTATTCAAGTGAGTAAAGAAAAACTTGACGCGCTTCAACGGTACGACACTGCTTCTCGAACCGTTTTTGATTATTTGACTACCCTCGAGTTTTTAACGGAACAGTATTCCCCCAACATTTATGCCGCGAAGGTTCGCCTCCCTAAATCTAATTCTAATTGCGCGACAAGCAATTCGCCGCTCGCCCGCTTTTTGGATCACTACAAGCAGCACCACTCTTTTTTCCTCGCGTTGGCTGACATTGCTAAAAAAGATTAGAGTGGGGAGGCCGCAGTTCAAGTAAGCGACACAACCCGAAAAAAATTAGGAGTGAAAGAGCAGAAAGCGTTATAACAACCCACTTCGGCATCGAAAAGTGTGGTTTGACGCGGTTTCTCGCTGAGAGAATTAGCCGCCTCTTTACTGTTCCGAAGAATCGCGAAGCCGCTTTACTTTTGGCTGAAGAAATCAATAACTTCGCTTCAGCGCCGAAGCATTGCTTGCCGCGGCGTTGAACTAGCTTCCGCCGTTGAACTCGCGCGTTTTAAATCCGCTGTTCTTTAAAGCGAGTTATTAAAAAACCAGCCGCAGAAAACTCTTACTCGTTGCCGCAGTAGCTCAGTCTGGGAGAGCGTTCGGCTGAAGACCGATGTGTCGGGAGTTCAAATCTCCCCTGCGGCATTCTATTTTCCTTTTTTGCTCTTGCTTTCGCTTGCTTCTATTATCGCCTTTTTTTCTTGCTTTTTATATTTTTTCGGAGACGCTTTATTTCTTGAATTCTTTCATCACTACGGCTGTCACTGTTTTGTCTATCCCTTCAAGCGAACGCAGTTTTTTGACTACGAATTCGTTTAATGTGTCCGTGTCGCGCGTGTGGATTTTCGCGATCAAGTCTGTGGTTCCCGCCACGATCGCCACTTCTTCAACTTCTGGAAATTTTAAAATGTTTTTTGCGAGCGCTTCCTGCGAAAAATCTTTTGAAGGATAATTAATCACTATGCTTACGAACGCGCTTATGCCGTAGCCTAACTTCTTGCGGTCGACGCTCACGGTAAAGCGCGTAATCACGCCTTCGCGCTTGAGTTTTTCTATGCGGTTGTGCACTGTCGTGAGCGGCAAGCCGAGTTTGCGCGCCATTTTCTTGCGCGTTAAACCAGCGTTTTCCTCGAGCAACTCCAAAATGCGCCTGTCTTTATCGTCTAGTTTAGCTGTTTTCATGGAAATATTTTCCATTTTTTGCCTTTAAAAGCTTTATTTTTAGTAAAAAAATCCTTAAATTAGGAATAAAATTTAAAAGGGCGGATTACCGTGTTGTTTGAAGTGAATTAAAAAATGCAAAAATGCGGCGTGGTTTGTGAGTAAAACAAATTGAGGGGTGTTTTTAGCGTGGGTGGGTGTCGGAACTGTTGCAAGCGTTGATAAAGTCGTCGGCTTTGAAAAAACCGCAGAGAAACTGAAGTCGAAGCGCCTCTCCGCGGCTTTGCGCGTGCAGTCGATAGCGCTGAAAGCAGCGTGCGACTTCATGCACGAACGCGGTTTGGTGCAACTTCTTCCAGTAGTCGTTTCGCCGGTAACAGACCCCTTAAACCACCCTGCGCAGGGCGGCGTGATTAATTACAAGGGCACCAAGTTGCGCTTGACGAAGAGCATGATTTTGCATAAGCAACTCGCGTTGGCTGCCGGACACAGCGGCGTGTTTGTTATTTCGCCTAACGTGCGCTTCGAGAGCGACGACAAAGCGGAGACGGGGCGTCACTTGCTCGAGTTTTCGCAGTTCGACTTCGAGTTGCGTGGAGTTGGAATGCGCTGCGCGATGGATTTTATTGAAGATTTGTTCGAACGCATTTTTTCGCGCGTTGCGAGCGATTGCGCTGAAGAACTTTCTTTTTTGAAGCGTGAGTTGAGCGTTCCTGAAAAACCGTTTCCGGTTTTCGAGGCGCCAGCTCTGCGCATGCGTTTCGGTGCGCGGTGGTATGACGAAGTGTCAAAAATCGCGAAGAAAATGTTTTGGGTGGTTGATCATGAGCGCGAGTTTTACGACCGCGAAGACGATGCGAGGCCAGGGCATTTCTTAAACTACGACGCGGTTTACCCGGAAGGCTTCGGGGAAGCGCTGAGTGGAGGCGAACGCGAGTTCGAGTATGAACGCATTCTCAGACGCATGAAGCGCAACAAGACGCGCGTGGAAGACTATGCGCCTTACCTCGCCGCGGCGCGAGAAGGCTTGCTTTCGCCGAGCGCTGGCGCGGGCTTCGGAATTGAGCGCCTCGTGCGGTTCGTTTGCGGCGCGGAGCACGTGGCGCACGTGTCTCCTTTCGCGAAGGTTCCCGGCGGCGAAATAATTTTTTAACTTGGCTTGCCGCGACGAGCGTTGCTGATGCGGTTGTTGAAAAGCGTTTTGAAAAAAAGCGCGGGGGAGAAACCTTGAAAAAAGTGTTGGAAAAACGTATTTAATACGGTCGGCGTTATGCTATGAGTGACTGTGTACGCTATGGGGAATATAGCAGCACGCTGCAACAGCTGCGTTTTCTTTTTCGTCGCAGTAGTATTAGTTTTGCTCGGCTTTGGCTGTTTTGCTTCGTTCGCTTCAGCCGAGGAATTTAACCCGCGCGAACTCGGATGGGCGCGCCTCAACATCTCGCAAACTTGGATTCTCGAATTCGGTGCAGGCGCCGTAGCGCCACCTGAAGTTTTTTTCGAGACTTACTATTTTCCGCAAACGCCGTTTCAACGCGTTTCTTTGACGACGAGCCCGCAAGCAGAAGAAACAAGCGACAAGTTAGGCAACGCACGACTGCATTTCTCGTTCAAGCCCGGATATCAAAAACGAAAAAAAATCGAGCTCAACGCGGTGGCGGAAGTGAATTACGTTGGTGAGGTTGCTGAACTATTAGCGCCGGGCGACGAAGCGAGATATTTGAGTTCAACCGAATTAACCGCGCCTAGCGCCGAAATCAAGACGCTCGCGCAAGCACTCGCTCGAGACGCAATAGACGACTACGACGCGCTCGCGCGCCTAACCGAGTGGGTTAAAAACAACGTAGAGTACGACGCGTCGTATTGGAAGCGCGCAGTGCCAGCGGCTACAGTGCTATCGGAAAAACGCGGCGTTTGCAACCAGTTTGCGACTCTCTTGATTTCGCTTCTTCACGCTCGCGGCATTCCCGCGCGCTTCGCCGCTGGGTTGGTTTTTTCAGGTGAGAGTTGGGGTCCGCACGCTTGGGTTGAAGCAGGCGTACTCTCCCGTGATGGCGTGCGTCGCTGGCTCCCGGTTGACCCGACTTTCGGCGAAGCGGGAATTCTCGACGCGGGACACGTCAAGTTTGCGCACGGCTTGGACCAAAACGACGTTGCCGAAGTCGCGACTGCAAGTGTGAATGTCGTAAAAGGCGAGCCACGCGTTCGTGTCGACGAAAAAAGAAATTTCGACGAACTCTTCGAAGTCGCCTTGAACGCGCCCAGCGTAGTCGGCGCAGGCAGTGCGGAAGAAGTCGCGATTGCAGTGAAAAGCAAGGCAAGCGAACCGGTACTCTTGCCTTTCCTAGTGCTCGCGCCGTCCCAGCCTTCTTCGCTCGCCGTGCGCGTGGCAGACGGTGAACTACGATTGCTTTACTTACGCCCAGGCGAAGAAAAAGCGGCGAGTTGGCAACTTGTTTTCCCGAGCGACTTGCGTGAAGACTATGCTTACAATTTTACCGTAGGCATTCAAGGACTAGGCAAAAAAATTTCGACTACCGTGCAAGGCAAAGCTGGCGCAGAGTCGCGCAAACTCCAAAAACTCACTTTGTCGCGCTTCAACGCACGCGATGAAGGCGAACGCGAGGCTTTCAGCATCGTCGTTTCAAACGAAGGAAACACGGCGTTTGACGCAGTCGACGTCATCGGCGAGTTCAATGGAATCAAGCAACGCGAGTCGTTCTCGCTCGCGCCAGGCGAAGGAAAACTCGTAGCGTTTTCTTTTGTTAAACCAGCAACGCCAGGTGTTTACTCTGGTTCTTTCAAAGCGCGGGACGCAGTGAGCGGCGCGAGCGCGGAACAGCCTTTCCAACTCGAGATTACCGCGCCGCAGGAAGCGGGAGGAGTGGCGTTGCCTTCCTTGAAAGCGTGGGCTGCAAGCATTCCTTCAGAGTATGTCGTTTACGCCGCCGCCTTGATTCTCGCCGCCGCAATCGTATTCGGAATCGCGCGTTCGAGGCGAGCCCTGGGTTAAGCTCGGCAGCACGCGCGAGTAAAGCAATGGCTGGAGGCAAAAAACGTCAAGCAACAAATTAAAAAACCGCGTTGAGAATAATTGTAACCCTGCCTTTGACGAGGCGCGGTTTTTACTGCGCGGCTGTAGTCTAGACTGGTAGGACACGAAGAATTGTTGCATTTGCAAAAATTCGTGGAGCCTTGCCAAGGTCGCAGCCCGGGTTCAAATCCCGGCGGCCGCACTTTACTGTAAGCCGGGCTATCGCTTCTTGGCTTGCAAAGCAAAAACTTTTTTATGTTGCGAGTCGCAAAAAATTTTCGGCGATGAAGCTCACCGTGCTTTAAAGCTAAACCGCTCGCTTCCAACGGGCTGACAGCTTCTACTTAAACAGGCGGCGGTGAAGCAACACCTGGCTTATGCTCGTTCTAAGTGCAGCATGGAAAACCGTATTGCCATGTGGTTGAAGGCAACGCGTGCTGAGACTTCGTTTGGTGAAAATACTATCAAAGCGGGCGAGACAAGTTTGTGGCGTCCACTAACGGCCGTTGACTTTCGTAGTACGGGGGCTGCGGAAGCTGCGCTTTTAGATTTTGTAAGCGAGCGAGGCAGGTATGAAACCAGATAATGTTCTTCGTTTGCACAAGGCGAGGCTGCGGTTAGCGGTTGCCGTAAATGCGTTGGAAGTCGTTGATTTAGCTGTTTCCTTGATGGAGTCGAAGTACGTTGAAGCGGGGAAATCAAAGTATCAAACGCCTTTCATCAACTTGTTGTTCGCTTTGATTGCGCGTTGTTCGAGAAACTTTGATGAAGCGCGGTATTTCTTGCAAGCGGTTGCAGACACGGATGACGAGCTTTCCACTAATAAAAAAAGGAGTGGTTGGAGTTTGTGGAATTAAAACAAAAACAATTGCTTGACGCTCGACGGCTTCTTGAAAAACACCAAGTCGTGAATGCAATCGCACGGTTGAGCGAAGTTTTGTCAAAGTCTAAAGAATTCGAAGCCCTGTTAGAGGAAGAGTTGTTGCGGCAAAGTGGTTTGCACGCAAGACGAAAAACCAAGCGTTGTAATTAACTCGTGGTGTGAAGCGTGAGTTTCAACCAGCAAGCCGTGTTGGAATACGTTTTGCAAAGGCAAAACTCGGACGGAGGATTCGCGTTCGTTCCGAAGTATTACGGTTGGGAGTTTCCAACCAGTGTTTTAGATTCGTATTATTGCCTTTCAATCTTGTCGGCTTTAGAAAAAAAAACTCCGCACGAGGATAAACTCAGAACGTATGTACGAACTGTTTTTGAAAAGGAATCGTGCCAGACCGCTGTTCTTGATTTTTACTTGCATGAAATCGCTGTGATGAGCGGTATAACGCTGGAGTTCAGCGAGCGCCACGCCAAGAAGTGGCTTGAAATACTCCGAAGAACGCCTTCGCCTGAAGAACTGGTTGATTGCGGTGCTTCAGACGGTTATTCCACTAGCGATTCGCCGTTGCAAAACTTTTTCGCAGCCGCCTTCCTCCTTAAAAAATTCGGGTTTGAAACGCCGAAATTGCGTTGGAATGAAAACGTTTTTTCTCGCTTGGGCGACATTACTTCGGTTGCTTATGCCGTAGCCATCTCAAAACTCTTTGGATTAAAAGCGAATTACGCTGACGCCGTTAATTTTATTCAGTCTTGCAACGGCAAAAACGGGTTTTCAGCTTGCCCGAACGCTGTAACGCCTTTCATTGAATCGCGTTACTTCGGTTGCTTTGCGCTAATCTTTTTAGGAAAAAAACTACTGAGTCGTGCGTTAAGTTCGCTGAAAAACTACAGAACTCGGACGGCGGATTTCGCAGAGCGTTGTCTTGCGGAATTTCTACGCCTGAATCTTCTTTTTTCGCAGTTGAACTGCTTACAGGCATGAAAACTGCAAAAAAACTTTGTACCGCGACGCAAGAGTTTTTCGATTAACCGCGCTTTATTTCACTAACGCTTAGCTTTTTTTGTTGAAAGCAAAGCGAGCGTGCGTTATAACCTTTCGCGCTAACTGCGCATTGACGCGTTAAGTTTCCGATGACAGGCGCCGCCTAGTTGCTTCAGCCGCATACTTTTTCACTAACTCTAGTTCAATTTTCGGAACGAACGGCAGCGCTTCAGGCAAGCGCTTGACGACGCCAGCGGCTAAGTAGTTCAAACCACTCACGTAAACCACGCGCGGTGCGCCGAAACCCCAATACCGTCTGGCTTTTTTCCGCAGCAACGCGGCGAGTTCGTCGAGCGATGTTTTCGTTGCGCGCCGGCTTGCGCGGAGGTCAGGACAAGGCTCGACTTCGCAGACGAACAAATCGCCGAGTTCGTCGACGAGAAAGTCGACGGCGCAAAAATCGAGTGCCGCGCGCGAGTCGCCGAATTTGCGGGCGGCGGAAACTAAAACGTTTCGCGCTGCAAAAGCCAGCGCGTCGGCTTCTCGCGCAAAGCGCGGCGGGAATTCTTCCACGATTCCGCCGCGCGCCGCGTTAGTTAAAAATTGTTTTTTGGAGAAGCGGCGCGAGCTTTCGCGAGGCAACAGTTTGGGAGCCCTGCGTGCATATCTAGCCGCGATTTTGTTTCCCGCGATTACAAC
>JAVYMB010000036.1:0-7528 GCA_038740145.1 Candidatus Norongarragalinales archaeon
TTTTCCTTTGACGCGGAATTTAACGAAGATGCTTGGGTCGGTTACGTCCTTGTAAGAATCACTGACTTCGTAACCAGAAAGCGCCGTTTCGCACTTCGGGCACCAATGAATCGCTTTTTTTCCTTCGTACAAAAAACCTTTTTCTTGAAGGCGCTTCAAAGTCCACCACGCACTTTCAATGTAGTACTTCTTGAAAGTGAAGTAGGGTTCATAATAAGCACGAAGCGCTCCAAGGTCGCGGTAAACACTCATCCAAACTTTTTCGTTGTTGAGAATCTTAGCGAGGCACGCCGCGTCAAACTTGTCGATTCCAAGCCGCTCCACGTCTTGTTTCGTGCGAATGCCGAGTTCGTTTTCCACTATTACTTCGACTGGAAGCCCGTGACAGTCGAAACCTGGTTGCACGAATACGTCAAAGCCGAGCATGTACTTGAATCGAGTCCAAATGTCTTTGCAAGTCGTGGTTTTGACGTGCCCAACGTGCGGCAACGCGTTGATGTAAGGCGGACCGTCCAACAAGAAAAACTTTGGTTTTCCTTTCCTGTGCTCGGCAAGTCGTTGCGGAATTTTTTTGTCTTCCCAGTAACGCCGCACCCTCTCCTCTATTTTATTTGGGTCGTAAACCGTTTCCAAAGCCATTTTTCAGTTCAACCACTAAACTCCAGCCAAAAAAAGCGCGAACGAAGAAGTAGGAACGCGCCGCTTTTAACCAATAATGATTGCAGCGGCTTCGCGAATAGAGCAAAGTTTTTCTTCGCCTGAACGCATATCGCGTAGTTTGACTTTACCTGCTTTTAATTCTTTCTCTCCGACGATGACGCAAAAAGAATAGCCTTGCTTGCCCGCCCACTCAAGGTTTTTCGAAATCGAGCGTTCCAAGAGATCAACGCTGCAACAAACGCCGGCTTCTCGCAATTCTCTCGAAACCTTGAGGCCAGCCTCGGTTGCCTTAATCGGTATAACGAAAGCCCGCGCTGGCACTGCGGCTTTCTCAGCCTTTCCCGCTGCAGCAAGCGCTTCCAAAATTCGCTCTAAGCCAAAACTAGCGCCGACCGCTGGAATCTTGCGCTCGCCACCCAAAAAAGCACCAATCAAGTCGTCGTAACGCCCTCCGCCAGCGACGCTCGCCTTGACTTTCGAGCTGCGCAAAACCGCTTCAAAGACGGTTCCAGTATAGTAAGCGAGTCCTCGCGCGAGGCTTGCGTCGAAACACAAGTTCTTAACGCCGAGCGCATTCGCGAAAGCGAAAACGCGTTCGAGTTCCGACACGCCTTCCTCTGCGAGTTTGTTCTTTACTTTTTTATTGATGAAAGCAAACGCGTTCTCGGCAGGCATTTCCTTCAAATCAGCCAATAACCCCAACAATTTTTGTGCAGCGGCCGCGCTCACGCCGCGCTCTTCGACGAGTTCTTTCGCTACGGCGGCGCCTCCAATCTTTTCGAGTTTGTCGACGCTCAACAAAGCGGGAATCCACTTCGCCTTGTCCACGCCACAGTACTCAAGCAAGCCGTCGAGTAGTTTTCGGTTGTTCACCATAACGCCGAACTCGAGTCCAAACGAAGCTAAGCCGTCGCTCACGATTGCTAAAATCTCTGCGTCCGCTTGCATTCCGCTCGCGCCTGCGACGTCAACATCGCATTGAACAAACTCGCGCAAGCGCTCGCTACTCACCGGCCCGTCCCGCCAAACGCTCGCGATTTGGTAGCGCTTGAAAGGCATCGGCATGCGGGGATTAGACGCTATGAACCTGCAAAAAGGAACAGTCAAGTCGTAGCGTAGACCGAGCGCTCGTCCTCCTTGGTCGACGAGTTTATACGCTTCCTTTAAAATCTCTTCGCCGCCCGCGCCTTTCGCGGCAAGCGTGCTCCAGTTTTCGAGCGCGGGAGTTTCAAGAGCCGCGTAACCGTATTTCTCGAAAACGCTCTTGAGCTTCGCTATCGCTGCGTCGCGCGCTCGCTTTTCCGCGCCGTAGTAATCGCGCGTGCCACGCGGAGGCTGCATTTTCTCTTGTTCCGTCACGATAATCACTAACGCAGTGAATACTCAATTATTTATCTGCCGTGCTTTAAAATACGTGACAAGCACGCGGCAAAAAAGCGCGCCGAGTTTAATGCGGATGCAGCGCTGCTTCAACGATTTTCTTGAGTCCTGTTTCTAACGCGTCGTCACTTCCGGCGAGCGACAACCTGAAAAACCTCGCGTAATCGCCGAAAGCCGCGCCGGGAACGAACGCGACGCCCGCTTCGTCGACTAGCGCGTTCGCGAATTTGATTCCGTCGCCGTCATAGTCGTCAGGTAGTTTCGGGAAAACGTAGAACCCCGCGTCTGGCTCGGCGAAAGCGAGTTTACCTTTCAAAACGCGACGCGCGATGCCAGCGCGTTTCTTCGACAACGCGCGCGCCTTCTCTTCGATTTCGTTTTTCATTTCCAGCGCCTTGAGCGCGCCGAATTGCAAGAAAACAGGGACGTTCGTAATCGTCATTTGGTTGAAGGCCACGATTTTTTTCACCAGTGCCTCGTCAGCAATTATTGCGCCAATTCGCCAGCCAGTCATTCCAAATGCTTTAGAGAAAGTCGTTGCGATAGCCACGCCGGTTTCAAGCGCGCGGTCACCCCGCCGCTTGAAAAGCAAGTCGCGGTAAGCATCGTCCGCCAGCACTAGCACGCCCTTGCTCTTGCATAAGGCGATGACTTCGTTTTCTTGCGTTTCCGTCCACGCTTTGCTCGTGGGGTTGTTCGGCGTATTCATAATGACTACGCGCGTCCGCGAATCGATTGCCGCTTCGAGCGCTGCAATGTCTGGCGCGAAATCGTTTTCGAGTTTGAGGTTGACGAGTTTAAGCGTTGCGCCGAGTTGCTTGCACATGAGCGCGTAAGCAGTCCAGTAAGGCGCGAAGGCGACCGCATTGTCGCCTGGCTTCAGCGAAAGCGCGAGAGTCGCGTAAATTCCGAACTTGCATCCAGGCGTAACGACTACGTTATTCGCTTCGCACTCGTGTAGTTTTGCAATCGCTTCCCGTAATTCTTGTTCTCCCGCCGCGCTGGAGTAAGTCGCTTTCCCTGCGCGAAGCGCGTTCATCGCAGCATCGATTACTGCTGGCTCGGCAAGCCAGTCAGGCTCGCCTACGTTGAGTTTTACGACTTTCTTTCCTTGTTTTTCGAGTTTGTAGACTTTTTCAAGAACGTCGTAAATCACGCGAAACCACGTTGCAGTTCAGAATAAAAATTGAGGGGCGTAGGCCGAGATTTGAACTCGGGTCACAAGCTCCACAGGCTTGGATCCTAAACCAGGCTAGACGACCTACGCCGCACTTAAATTTTTAAGTCGCTCTCTTAAAAAAGACTGCCTTCCTTAAACGGTTTGGGCGATTCAAAATGAAGTTCTTGAAAATCTTGGGCTGGACGATGATAATCGCTGGCGTTTTCTTCGTGATTCAAGGACTCAATTTTTGGTTTGAAGGAAACCCTTTGTTCCTCGGCTTGAAATTATTGAAAGGCGTGAAAGACTCGCTTGAACCCTTCATCATCGGGTTTGCCTTAATAATAATCGGCTGGATAGTGCGGCGGGAATAAAATAAAAAAGAAAAGAGTAGAAAAGCAATTTTTTACTTGCAAGCACAGCAAGTACAGCTTTTCCCGTGCTTCTTCGCCTTTTTTTTCGGCATTAAAAGACCACCTCAAAGATGAATCGTTACGCAGCAAAAACTTTTTAATGCTTTTATTCTCAACGTTTTTTCTTTTCCTCAAGCGCCAAAATGGCTTCGGCAATGTCGCCATCGCTTTCAAGCAACGCCTTCTCCGCTTCATCGCGCGAAACGCCGGCTTGCCGCGCGATGACGTCGACATCGCTCTCTTCCTTCTCTTTAAGCGCCGCGGCTTCTTGGGCGGCTTCTTCTTTGACGTCGCCGCTTATCTGAAAACTCTTTAGTCCCTTCGCGTCGATTAGGGTAACGCTCGGGTTTTCGATTACGATGCGCGAGCCATCGCGTTTTTCTATGACAACTCGCTCCGCGTCGACTTCCTCAGTGCGCAACCCCATCTGCTGCATTAGTTTAGCCATTTGCTTTGCGTCCATTTTCGGGAACAAAAGACCACCTCTTTTTATTTGAAGGGGGGAATTTAAAACCCTCTCGCGGAAAACAATTACGTGAAGGCGTATGAAGCACTATAAATTTCTTGAACACAAGGCCGACGTGCTTTTTGAAGCGCGTGGCGCGTCGTTCGAGCGCGCGCTAGAAGCGGCGGCGCAAGCTTTGTTCGACACGATGGCGAAGACGAGCAAACTCAAGGAAACAAAGAAAGTCAAAATCAAGCAGTCGGCTCAAAGCCTTGAAGAACTCGTGGTTTTCACGCTCGGTGCGTTGTTAAGCGAAAGCGATGCCAACGAGTTGTTTTTCAAACGCTTTAACGTCAATAAATTCAAGGCTGAACGCGGCGGCTTTAAAATCGAGGGCGTAGCAGTCGGCGAAAAAGAAAAAAGCGGCTGCGGCGGAACCGTCGTAAAGGCCGTGACGTTCCACGAACTCCGCGTCATCAAACCGACGGGCAAAGACAAGGAGTGGAAGATTCGCGTTTTGTTGGACGTGTAAAGAAAAATGGTTTTTATGAGAAAAGGCGCAATCGTTTACACTCACTCTTACCGCAAACCAAGCACGTTGTATGTAAATTTGACTCCTCGCTACGCTTGCGTCAACAAATGCGTTTTTTGCGACAAGAACGCGTTAGAGCGCTACGTCGGCGCTAAACTTTTGTTAAGCAAAGCGCCGACAGCGAAAGACGTCTTGAAAGAACTGCAAAAAAAAGCGTCGAGCAAAACGCGCGAAATAGTTTTTTGCGGAATCGGCGAGCCAACGCTTTACTTGAATACGCTCTTGAAAGTGACGCGGGGGGTAAAGAACTATTTTCCAAGCGTGCGCGTTCGAGTGAACACCAACGGACAAGCGGAATTGATTAACAAGAACCGCGGCGACGTCGCGCGGGCGCTTAAAAACGCCGGCGTCGACGAAGTATCGGTTTCCTTAAATGCGTTAACGCCTGGGCAATACCAACGATTTTGCCGCTCACGATTCGGAAGGAAAGCGTTTTGGGCGGTTTTGAAATTCGTTAGGCACTGCAAGCGCGCTGGAATAAAGACGAGCGTGAGTTTTGTTGAAGGTTATCCTGGACTAAAAATAAATAAGAAGGCGGCAACTGCATTAGCGCGAAGTCTCGGCGTGCGCAAGGAAAACGTTTTATTCAGGCAATTCGTTTCCGGCAGCGGGAGGGTTTAAAGTGGATGGAGAAGAAAAAACGAAGTTCGAGCACTTGAAGAAACTCATTCGCACGATTCCGGACTACCCTAAAAAAGGCATTTTGTTTTACGACATCACGACTCTCTTGAAAAACCCGAAAGCGCTGCGTGAAGCGATTCGCGCGCTTGCTGAGCCTTTTCGCGGCAAAGGAATCGACTTAGTCGTCAGCATGGAGTCTCGCGGCTTTATTTTCGGCGCGGCAGTCGCAAACGAAATCGGAGCGGGATTCGTTCCAATTCGCAAGAAAGGAAAACTGCCTTGGCGCAAGGTAAGCGAAGAATACGAACTTGAATACGGGACGGACGTCGTGGAAATGCATGAGGACGCAGTTATGAAGGGACACAAAGTCTTGATTTGCGACGACTTGCTTGCGACGGGCGGAACCGCAAAGGCGACGGTGAAATTAATAGAAAAACAAGGCGGTAAAGTCGCGGCGTTAGCGTTCCTCATTGAACTCGTGCACCTCAAAGGACGCGAAAAACTCAAGGGATACGAAGTTTATTCCATCCTGAAATACAGCGTTGGCTGAGAAAAAACCGCGGAAGCCAGGAAAAGCCGTGTAAAGAAAAGGGTTTTTTAACGCCGGCGGCATAATAAAAGCGGCGAATTCGTTTTGCTTTTTTTGCGCTTGACTGAAAGGCGGTAGGCGTTGTTAAATGGCGACAGTGCGTTTCCTCGGGCATTCCGCGTTCGAAATCAACCTTGAAGGACGCTTGATTTACACTGACCCGTGGTTTTCAAACCGCTTGGCAGACGGAACGCAACGCATAGTGCCCAGTGCTGCGACGACAGACAGCGTGCGGAAAGCAGACTTGATTCTCGTTTCGCACTTGCACTCTGATCACTGTGACCCTCTTGAAATAAACGCGCTCGTAAGCCGAACTGCAGCGCAAGTCGTTGCGCCTGAAGACGTGATGAGCGAGTTGTCGATTCCCGCTCGATGCCGAGTGCCCGTCAGGGTAGGCGACAACTTCTCGTTGATGGGCGTAGACATTGAAGTCACGCAAGCGCGCCACCCTCAAGCTAATTACGCTGTTGGCTTTGTTTGCTCGCGCGGCGGAAAATCTTTTTACTTCGCTGGCGACACTTACGATTTTTACGAAATGCTGAACATCAACGTGGACTGCGCGATGCTGCCAATTGGAGGAACTTACACAATGGATGTTCTAGCCGCAATTAAGGCGTTGAAGACGCTGCGCGCACGATTCGTGATTCCGATGCACTACAATTCCTTCCCGCGAATTCGCGTTGACGTGCACGACTTTGAAAAAAGAGTGAAGGCCTTCACGAAAAGCACTCCCGTAGTGCTCGCGCCAGGCGATAAATTCGATTTTTAATCTGCGTTTTTCGTTTTAATTCAAGTCAAGGAGGGTGGAGAAGTGATTTCGGGAGGAAGAATAATCGAGGTGCGCGCCGTAAAGAAGAAAGACGAAGTAATAGAGGGAATGAACGTCGCCGTAAACATAGACAATGTAAGCGTGGAAAAAGAAGTTATAGTCGTGGCTTACGAGTACAAGATAACATACTTGCCTGACAACGCGGAACTAGTTGTGCGCGGCGAACTACTCGCAAGTGAAAACGAGAAAGACAAGAAGGAAATTGAGGAAGAATGGAGGAAACGCAAATTCCTGCCGAACCGGTTTGCGGAAGACGTGATTAACGCGATTAGTTACAGTGGAACCGCCGTTGGAACGATTTTGAGTTTCGCCCTCAATATTCCCGCGCCACTTAATCTGCCGCGCGCAAAAATCGGCGCCCCGCCAGAAAAAAAAGGTCAAGCGAGTTAATCGAAAAACAGTGGTCAGCATGGTGTTCAAGAGGCGAAGGTTTTTCGGCGACGAGTTCGACGATCCCTTCGAGGCGATTCGCCGCGAAATGGACGAGATGTTGAAAAACTTTGCTAGCATGGAGTTCGAGGATTTTGATACAGCAGACGTCGGCGAACCGCGCGTTTACGGCTTTTCCTTCCGTGTTGGCGAAGACGGCAAACCCGTAGTGCAAGAATTCGGGAACGTGCGCCGAGGAAAAGGCTGCGAGAAAGAACGCGAACCACTAGTAGACGTCATCAAAGGCGACTGCGAGATCACCGTAATCGCCGAGTTGCCTGGCGCAAGCAAGGAAGGAATCAAAGTACGCGCGACTGAAGAAACGCTGAGCATCGAAGCAGAGGGAGTAGGCGAACGGCGGTATTCAAAGACAATCAAGTTGCCGGCGAAGGTCAAAAAAGGAAGCGCTCG
>JAVYMB010000037.1:0-5594 GCA_038740145.1 Candidatus Norongarragalinales archaeon
TTCGATTACCCACTCGCTTGATTTCGCTAGAATCGCTAGAGCAGCAAGCAGCACGAGAAAGTCTTGAATCACGATTGGTTTAAACGCGGAGAACGCATAAAAACCCTTCCCGCGTTTTATTGTTCGCGTTTAATGCTTGTTGAGGGAAACGACGGTTGAGTGAAACGCTGCGCTTGTTAATGTTGAACCCTTTCTTCCACCCGTACCAAGGCGGAACTGAAAAACACCTACTCGAAGTCAGCAAGCGGCTCGCTGAAAGAGGGCACGAAGTCACAGTGCTTACGGCGCGCTTGCCTGAAACGCGGCGTTTCGAAACGCTTTACGGCGTGCGCGTAGTGCGCACTCCCGCACTCGTGCTGCACTCACTACCGCACCCGCTTCCACCGCCTTTCGCCGTCATGCCGCGCCACGGCATAGAGTTGCAGCGGCTCGCTCGCCGCGCGGACGTGGTGCACGTTCACAACCGTTTTGTTTACGGCTTGACGGAAATCGCCGTGGTTAGAGTGCTCGAGCGAACGCTTTGCATCACGCTTCACAACGCGCGTCCAATGGGCATTGACCCGGCTACGGACCTCTGCGGGCAAGCTTACGACGAAAGCATTGGGCGAATCGTGATGCGTGCGTGCGACGGAGTCATAGGAGTTAGCAAAGCAACTCTCGACACGACGCTTCCCGAAGATTTTAGTGGAGTGAAGAGCGTAGTTTACAATGGAGTTGACGAAAAACTCTTCACTCCAGGCGAGCCAAGCGGTGACTGGCGCAAGCGACTCGGCATTCCGCGCGGTAAGAAAATCGTGTTGTGCGTTTGCCGGCTTGTCGAGCAAAAAGGATTGCGTTTCTTGCTCGAAGCCATGCGTAGAATTGACGCGGCGCTCATTCTCCTAGGACGCGGTCCTCTTGAAAAACAACTCGTCGCGTTCGCCGCAGCGCACGGAGTAGCAGACAAGTTCTTTCCTTGCACTGAACGCGTTAGTGACCGCGAACTCGTCGACTTGTACCGCACCGCGGATGTCTTCGTTCTCCCGTCGCTCTACGAGCCGTTCGGCATGGTGCTCGTGGAAGCCATGGCGTGCGGCAAGCCCGTAGTTGGAAGCGACGTCGGCGGAATCCCGGAAATCATTCGCGAAGACACGAACGGCTTTCTCGCTCCGCCGCGAAACCCGCGCGCGCTCGCGGAACGCGTCAACGCGATTCTCACGAACGAGGAAAAAGCAGCGCGTTTTGGCGCCGCTGGACGCAAAATCGTGGAACACGAGTTCACGTGGGAGCACACTGCCCGTGGTTACGAAGCGTTTTACAAGAAAGTCGAGGCGAGCCTAAGCGCGCAACGCGAAAAGAAGACGAGAGAAAAAAGCGGTGGCAACGCGTTGTTGAAAGGTTTTTTAAGAAGCTGCGGAGTAAGCCTTCAAAGGCGTTCATCGCGTTAAAGGCGGCATCTAGTAAAACAAGGTAAAGCAAGGCAGCATAGAGAAAAAAATTGGAACGCGGTTGAAAAAAAGAGAAAAAAATAAAATGAAAAAAGAAATTTAAAGGAAAAAAGAAAACGAAAGAAAAAAGATAGAAAGAAGGAGGCGGTGCGGAAATGGATTTAGACGATTTTTTGCAAGTCGCGCGAAAGCCTTTGTACTTCATGATTTTCGTGCAACTAATTGCTTGCATTATGGCAGTCGGCGTGGCTTTCGACGCGGTAATGCAAGACGAAGCGTGGTTTCAAGCAATTGATTTCATTCTCCTTGTAGTGGCGCTAGTCGTTCCCGCTCTCGTTGGAATGGCCGCGTACCGCAAGACTCACTCGTTCAAGCAAACAATTGTTAAAGGCGCGGTGTTCGGCTTTTTCGTTGGGCTTACGGGACTAGTGCTGGCTCTCGCTTTTCAGCCAATAATTACTAGTGCGAGCCAAACGTTTACGGTTAGCGGCACAAGGATTTATTCTCCAATGCCTTTCCCCGTGCACGTCGGTTGGACTGTTTACCCGTTCGACTTGTTAGTAAAGTGGGTTCTCGCCATAATCGCTAACGCAGTCCTAGCTGGAATAGGCTGCTTGGGAATTGTTTACGCGCGCAATAAACGCGCGCCGCTTGCGACCGCGATCGGCGTTAAGAAAAAACGCAAGTAAACCGAGTAGCCGCGGTTTAACACTGTTCAAGCAAACTTGACTTCACCAGTAATGTCGACTCTGTCGCGAACCGCGCTAGGCCAATTCTTTTTGTCGAAGCCTTTTTGCGCGAGGAACGCGCAAGCCCAGCGCTCGAGCGAGCCGCCGGCACACCCACTCCACAACTCGCTTGACTGGGCTTTGACGCTGAATGCCTTGGGGTATTTGTCGCCGTTGTTGCTGACATTCTGGAATTCGAGCCACTCGCTTTTTTCTCTTGGCCCTCGGTAAGGCAGCCACGCATCGAAATCCGTAGTGCCAACTCCTTCACTCGCTTTTTCGCTCAAGCCGAGCTTGCCTTCTTGCGCGAGGAACCAAGGCGTAATCCAGTTCTTGCGAAACTCGAGGTCGAGCGTCTTGTTGAAGAAAACCGTGAATGCGTCGGCGAGTTCGCTCGTTATCTTCTTCGTCTGAGCTGGCGTTCCAACCCAAAGCGTTTCGATTCTGTGAAACTCTTCAAGGCGTGCTATTCCTTGAGTTCCGCCAGCCTCATTGCGGTATGTCGGCCCACTCCAATCGAATACGCGGATGGGAAGCGACTCATCGAGAACCACGCGCCCCTCCAGAAAACGCCAAAATGGCGGGCATTGAGCGTAACTCATTATTCCTACGAAGTCGAGTTTCTCAGCGAAATTCGTTTTGAGGACTTCGCCAGTGATTCGAAAGAAGTCTTTTTCTTTTTCCCACGCCGCTGGATCGCTTTTCTTTGGCACGGCAACGAAAAACGCTTCAGGGTAAATGTTTTTGGCGTGCCCGCTTCGCGCTGGCACGTCCCACGGCTCAAATTTTGGAAAAATCATTTCGCGGAATCCAAGCTTTGCGTAAACTTGTTCTGCAAGCAATTCCTTGAACGCGTTTGCAAGGCTCGCAAACTGCGGTCCAAAGACGAACTGCGCTTTGCCTTTCGTGCGGCGAATCCAGTTTCTTGCTTCGAGTTCGACTGCCGGGTCTTTATCGTAATGAGGGGTTTTTTGGTCGCTTGCCCAAAGCAGTTTCTTGACTTCCGATTTTCCTTCGTAATGCTGCGCTTCAACCTTGTCTTGAACGAGCTTTATGATTCTATCTACCGCTCCACCCTCAATTAGCGCTGGCGTCAAATCCTTTAGTTTCAGCGACGCTTTCAAGCCGTCCTCGCTTGCCTTGACTTCCTCGACAAAGCAACTGATTTCAATTGGGCGCAATGCGGCTTGCTTCAACTCAATTCCTTTGACTTCGAACTTCTTGATTTCAACGCCGCGGATTCCCACTTTGAGTTTCGCACCGAGTTGCTCGTTTAGGAAATTGCGCAGGCGAATTAAGGCGGCATGCGCTCGCACCACTGCACCACTCTCGATTCGCACCGTCAAACGCTTTCCGTCCGCGCTCAACCGCCAATCACTCGCCTGCGCCGCCTCGCGCGCGTCTTTAGCACCCTTGCGCATTATCGTCTTGTTCGCTAGCTCTAGTGCCGCGTCGACTTCCTTCTTCGCTTCGCTCAAGTCGCGCGTGAACTCGAATTCAGCAACGCAATCAAACTGCATTTTTCAAACCACCGAGAAAAAATCTGCTAGTTAAAAATCAATTACCAAACTCATTTTTCTGCGCGAAGCATTTCGCTTCGTGCTTGCTCGAGTTGCGCGCGAAGCACGTCCGTCTTGTGCCGCAAACCGCCCACAAGGCTTGCGCTGAACTTGACGGTCATGAGTTCATCATAGATTTCGTTCATTTTCGCGAAAAAGTATTCTGCGCGAGCGAAATCTCCGCGGCGAAGCGCGATTTGAAGCGCGCGCCGCAGCTCGCCCACGCAGTCTGCTAGCCCGTTCAAAAACGCGACGCCGTCGACACCGAGCGCGCTCGGCGTGGGAAGTG
The DNA here is from genome assembly GCA_038740145.1 of Candidatus Norongarragalinales archaeon. Classification (GTDB taxonomy): domain Archaea; phylum Micrarchaeota; class Micrarchaeia; order Norongarragalinales; family Norongarragalinaceae; genus CAITNU01. Next base: position 4,004 of record JAVYMB010000037.1, read on the forward strand.
GTTTTTCTTCGAGTAGGGCGAGCAAACACTTTATTTCCACAAATTCTTGAAGCGGGGTTTGAAGCATGCCTTGGAATTCGCCGTTGGCTTTTTCTTTCAATGCTTTAAGCAACGCATCGAGTCGCGCCACGGCGGCGCGCGCCGCCGAATAATCATCTTCATGCAGCGCCTTAATCGCGTTCGCGCACTCCCGCACGAACAAGCGCGTTTCCCCAACGAGTTCGTCTTGCCTTTTTTCTTTCTCGCTTAATTCTTTGACTATCGAGGCAATCGTTTTTGCGAGTGCAACGTCTTTACTGGTTTTTATTATAGTTTTACCTGTGATGCGTTTTTTCCGTAAAGCCACTTTGAACACTTCCGCGGTTCGTTGGAATCGGGTTTAAAAACGGAGGCGGTTCAATATTAAGTTTCTCCGTGTTTTTAATTGCTTTCAAGAGCGCAGTGGAGCGGTTGCTATGAGTCCGGTTGATGCATTGTTTTTTCTCGCAAACGCTTTTTTCTTGTACGTAACGCTCGTCTTCCTCCTCGCGTTCCTAGAAAACCGCGAGCGCGCACTCCGCAATCCAAAGCCTCGGCGTTTTCCCTCGCTCAGCATTATCATTCCAGCGTTCAACGAAGAAGACTGCATCGCGAAAACCATGCGCGCCGCCTCGCGCCTGCGTTACCCGAAGCGCCTCGAAATCATCGTGGTTGATGATGGAAGCAGCGATGAAACGCTGCGTATTGCGCGCGAAACCGCCAAAGAAATTAAGGGAAAAGCAAGCGTAAAAGTCATTCACCAAAAAAACGCTGGGAAAGCCGCTGCCCTTAACACTGGATTGCGCGAGGCGCACGGCGAACTCGTCGCCACGGTTGATGCGGACTCGCTGCCGCACGAAGACGCGCTCCTTAAGATGGTTGGTTACTTTAACGACACGAAAGTCGCTGCCGTGACGGCGAGCGTCAAAATCCACAAGCCGCGCTCGTTCGTGCAACTCTTGCAGTTCGTGGAATACGTGTCCATGAATTATTTGCGCAAGGCGAGCGCATTCATTCAAGGAATCAGTTGCACTCCTGGACCACTCAGCGTTTTTCGCGCGAGTGTTTTCGAAAAAATAGGTGGATTCGACGAGGGAAATGTGACTGAAGACACGGAAATAGCGTTGCGCTTGCAAAAACACGGATTTCGCATCGAAAACGCGCTTGATGCAGTTGTGGAAAGCGAAGCGCCGTACTCGCTCGCTGGACTAGTAAGGCAACGCGTTCGGTGGTATCATGGAGCGCTACTCAACGCGGGAAAATACTCGAGTTTGTTTTTCAACAAGCGAGTCGGCGCGTTCGGCTGGTTCGTTTACCCGACGAACTTCATCGCGGTTGCTTTCTCAATCTTTGTCTTGTTCCGACTGGCGGTAATGCTTTGGGAGCGAATTCTCTTCGCTGCATTCGGCGCGGCGACAAACGCCGCGGTAGCCGCAGCGGCGGTTGCTGGAGCGCAAGCCGCACAGCCGACGCAGCTCGATTCCGTCGTCAGCGTTGTTTCAGTCGTTTTCGACCCGCGAATGCTCTTCACCGTCGACGTGTTATTCGTCGCCGTTTACATCGCGCTCGTAGT
>JAVYMB010000037.1:5604-7452 GCA_038740145.1 Candidatus Norongarragalinales archaeon
CGCCTCGGATTCAAAGCTGGGGGAGAGCGTTTTCGCTGGCGGCACGCGCCCGTTTACGTTATCTATTTATTCGTCTATTCTTTTCTAGTAACTGCGACTTGGATTATCAGCATTTTGCGGGTTGCGGCGCGGCGCAAGCCGAGTTGGAACGGAATAGAAATTTGAAAAGCGGCATTTTTCGAGAGGGAGAAAATGACGAGTATTTACGTTAAAGCAGCGGTAATCACTGCAGTAATTTTCTTGCTTGGCTTGAGCGCTGGCTGGTATCTCGACTGGACTCGCTCGCAAGCCGCGCGGGAAGAACTCGACTCGCTGCGCTTGCAGGCGGAAGAAGCTCGAGTCGGAATGGTTTTCTTTGAGACATTCAAAAGCGACCCCACGTTTTGCTCCGTCTACGCCAGCGAAATGAGCGCGCAACTCCAGAGAGTAGGGCGGCTCGGCGAACAACTCGAGACACTTCGCGTGGCGAACAAGCTCGACGCCTCGTATTATTCGCTCAAGAAGCAGTACGTGTTGTTCAACGTCGAGTTGTGGCTGCGCGCGGAAAACTTAAAGAAAATGTGTGGAAGCAACGTAACGACTATTCTCTATTTTTACCCTGAAGCAAGCGCGTGCGCGGACTGCGGCGTACAAGCGCAAGAACTCCTCCGCCTAAAGCAGTCGTGTCCAGAGCGCGTTTGGTTGTTCGCGCTGCCTACTGACTTGAAAATCACGGTTGTAGAAATGCTTAAACAACGCTTTGGAATTCACGTAACCCCCTCACTCGTATTCGACGGCGAAACCATCAGCGGCATGATAACCGCGGTGGAGTTGCGAGAGCGCTTTCCAACACGGGCTGGCTGCTGACGGCGCCGAATAACTTGCAAATAGTTTCTTGAAAAGGTCCGGTAGGAATATCGGTAGTACCGCTATCTCTTGCATTTGAAAACGTGAAGACCTGCCTCGCGAATAACCTTACTAGTCCGCAATACATTTAAATCGAGCGCGCAAAGTATTCACGTGGCGTGCAACAACGGAGAAAACAAACTGCTGTTTTTTTGCGGCCTCTCGATTCTGCTGTTGCTAGCGTTTTCAACTGTAGTCAAAACTGCGAATCCGCTTGAGGGACTTGAATACTACCCGCCAACGAGTTCCACAAGGCAATCAAACACGGGAGAATCAACACAGCAAAGTCTTCAAGTGGTTCGAATAGTTGACGGCGTTTCATTCAACTCAATCAATAGGCGGCAAATCGCATCAATTCCATGCATTGGTGAAGGACAAACAAAAAAACTCTTGTTCAAGACGAACGCGCCGAACGAGTGCGTGAAAATTGAAACTCAGAACGCACGGTGCTCAAACGGCAAAGCAGAAGTTTTATTCGCTTACGACCCGTTTTGCGAGGTTTGCGGACGATATTACTACGATTTTTCGTTTCCTAGCGAATACGGAGTGTTCCGCGTTGAAACGAACATTGACTGCAACGTTGAGTTGCTTTACGTTACTTCAACCAAACTACGTCAAAGCGCGAATTTCAAAAAAACTTTGAAGCGACACATGGACGCTCTCGCGGAGGAAGGCTTGAAAACCAAGTTTTTAGTGCTAGACAAGCCAGCTGTCGCAGTGGCTTACGGCACTAAGAGTTTCAACGAGTTTTCAGGCAGAGTAGAAGACTGGGTTAAGTATAAACTAATTCTCGACAAGGTAATGGCAGTCACAAAACCCAAATACGTGTTGATATTAGGCGGCTTGGACGTTTTCCCGATGGCAGTATTCAAGAGCCGAACTACAGTTACGAGGTTAAATAAGGAAACTTGCCAAAACGAAGTCACTCAAGAAATAAGCATTGAACACTCTGACGAGTTTTAC